>JBFGHF010000533.1:0-3590 GCA_041578355.1 Acidobacteriota bacterium | reverse complement strand
GGCCCGACGATCCGGACGCCCTCGCCGACGCCGTCCTGCTCACCCCGGAAGAGGGGGACGACTTTCGACCAGCCTTTTCGCCCGATGGCCGCTGGATCGCGTATTCTTCGACGCGCGGCCTTCCCTTTGGAGCCGGGTCGCATCTCTGGATCGTGCCGGTTGACCGAAGCAGCCAGCCCCGGCGTATCGTCGCCGACGAGGGTTGGAACAGCGACCCCGTCTGGTCAGCTGACGGCAAGTCGATCGTCTATCACCAGCTCCATCGCATTTCTGGTCACCTCATGTTCGTCGCCGGCGGCGCCGGCGTCTGGGAGGTCGAGGTCGGCAACAGCCGGCAACGCCGATTGAGCGGCGAAGACCGGATCGCGGCTTATCCGGCTCGGCATCCCCAGGGGGGGTGGGTCTGGTCGGAAAAGGAGGAACGAAGCTGGCGGATGCGGCACTGGGATCCCGCGAAGTCTGGTTCTCCTGCCGCTGCAAGTCTCCTGGAGGCAGAAGAGAATCTGTGGCAGCCGGCAGTCCTCCCCAGCGGCGCGCTCATCTTCCAGGGCGAAGGACCCAGCGGGCCGGGCCCCCGGCTGATTCCGGAGCTGGGACCGATTGTCGCCAGTCCTCACCACCACATTCGCGAGGTCGAAGATCTCTCGCTTCGGATGTCGCCCCTTCGGGCCGCATTCCCGGCCGTTTCGCCGGACCGAAAAACTGTGGCTACCGGTGCCGTGAGCCTCGAGTTGATCGATCTAGGAACGGCGGCGGCCCGGGTCGTGCTGGCGCCCACCCAAGAGCCCACCGGATTTCCCTGGATTTGGGCTCCCGACTGGTCTCCGAACGGTCGTTGGTTGACGGTCACCGTGGGGGCGGGATTCAGTGATCCTCGGGCGCCGGTGGACATCTGGCGGGTGGGAACCGACGGCAGCGATCCCGTCAACCTGACGGCGGACAACTCGGGAAACGACGCTCTGGCGACCATTTCGCCCGACGGCCGCTGGATCGTCTTTCGATCCGGCCGGGAGGGGCAGATGGACCTCTATCTGGTCGACAGCGACGGGTCCAACGTCCGGCGGCTCACCCAAGACCCGGCTGTCGATACGATGCCCAGCTTTTCGCCCGACGGCCGCCGGATCGCTTTTTCCTCGACACGTACCGGGAACTACGAGATTTTTCTTCTCGACCTCACCGAGGAGGGCGAAAGCGCCGGCGCAGCCGTCCAGGTCACCCGGTCGCCCGGGATGGATGTCCACCCGGGGTGGTCCCCCGACGGCCAGTGGATGGTCGTCACCACCGACCGCTGGGGATTCAACGACGAGATCGGTTTTGAACCGCTCAATTTTCAGCCTTATGGAGAGTTGGCAGCCATCCGGCTCAGCGACGGCCATGTCATCCGGCTGACCCACAACACCTGGGAAGAGGGACAGGGCGACTGGCTGGCAAAAACCGTGACGGGACGATGAGGGCGCCCTGCTACGCGGGAAGCTCGAAACTCGAAAAACGAAATCCGAAAACTCACCTCTTCGTTCTTGCAGTCCCTGTTTTCGAGCTTCGAACTTCGAGTTTCGAATTTCCCCGACAGGGAACCTGCTTGCAAAGCAGATTCCTGGATCCAGCCTGAACTCCCGAAGTATAAGCCTTTTATTTTCTATGGCTTCTGTTGAAATCTGTGGAAATAGACTACAGTCAAGGTCAGACGATTTCGTCAAACCTCTTCTCGTCCGTTGGACGAAGGTAGACCAGCCACAGCTCCGCTTCAGCTTCGCCCCTGCCTCTTCAAACGGAAAGAAGTAGATGGAAAGGACGATTGCGGCGCCAGCGGTAGGTTTCGAAATCGGCGTCGAGAGTTAGTATGCGGTCGGTTCGATACAGTCCCGCCAGGTCGACCAAACAGGCGTCCGCCAAGTCCATGGGGACATCGGCGTATTTCTTCAAGAGCTTTCCGATGATTTCGGCTCGGTCTTCCAAGCGGTAGGGGAGTAGAAAGTTTCCCCGCCGCACATTCTCGATGACGGCGCCGGCCGCGCCCCGGAGATTACGGACCAGATAGGAAGTCTCGGCGATGACGGCTTCGCAGGTGATCAAGGGGGCTTGGAGATCCGATACCGTTTCCGCGCACTGGTCGTGGTGCTTTTCCGATCGGTCGAGCAGGGCCACGATGCAACCGGTGTCGATCAGGACCGGCTTCAACGTCCAAAGCCCTCCAGTCGGCTCTTGTTGGATCCGAGGTCGGGGACTCCCGATTCGAAACGGCCCAGCCCGGCAATCCTGGCGCGACCCCTGGGGACCAATAGGGACGCCAGAGATCGGATTCCTTGCCGGACCACCTGCGAGTCGTTCCAGCCGAAGCGACGCTTCAGCTCTTCCAGCTGTTTCTCAGTCTGCGCGTCGACTCGTGCGTGGAGTATTTTGGACACGTCGGTTCTCCGTATACTAATTGAGGATTGTAACACAGCACGGGTGCCGCGTTTGATTTCACCGCGGAGGACGCTGAGTCGCGGAGGTCCGCAGAGAGTCTCTTGCCGGCCATCCTTGTTTGCAAAGCGGGCGCTCGACATTCAGGGCTGGGGATTGCAGAATGGGAGCAGGCTAGGCAACGACCAGATCGGGAGGCGTCACGATGGGTAAAACGCGTTCGCTGAGCAGGCGCAAGTTTCTCAAAAGTTCGGTGGCGGCCGGGGTTGCCGCTCCTGCCGTCTTGCGGGCCGGGCCCGGTGTGGCGGCCAACGACCGGATTCGCCTCGGTTTCATCGGGGTCGGCAACCGGGGGTCGCAACTGCTGACCGCCTGTATGGGAATGCCCGATTTCGAGATCGGGGCGATCTGCGATGTCTACGAGCCCTATCGGACGCGCGACTTTTCCAAAGTCGATGAAGGCTGGGCCAGAGCACTGGGCGGCCGGATCCCGCGGATGGACGAAGACTTGCCCGACGACGTCCCTCGTTACAAGGACTTTCGGCGCGTCCTCGATCAGAAGGACATCGACGCCGTCGTCATCGCCAGCCCCGACCACTGGCACGCGCTACAGTCCATCCTGGCCTGCGATGCAGGCAAGGACGTCTACGTCGAGAAGCCGCTCAGCCTCACCGTACGCGAGGGGCGGCGCATGGTGGAGGCGGCACGGCGCCACAAACGGGTCGTCCAAGTGGGCCTGCAGCGCCGCTCCTCCAAGACTTACCACAAGCTCAAAACTCTGATCGACGCGGGCGATATCGGCAAGGTCACGGTGGCCCGGGCCTACCGGATCAGCAACATGGCTCCAGACGGCATCGGCCGTGCCGTCGCTTCCGAGCCCCCGCCGGGCTTCGACTGGGACCTTTGGCTGGGACCGCGCCCCTGGCGGCCCTTCCGGGAAAACATCGCACCTTACAAGTTCCGCTGGTGGCAGGAGTACTCGTCGCAGATGGCCAATTGGGGTGTCCACTACTTCGACACCATCCGCTGGCTGCTGGATGAAGAAGCGCCGGTTTCGATCTCCGCCCACGGCGGCAAGTTCGCCGTGGACGACGACCGCACCGTCCCCGACACGGCGGAAGTCACTTTTCAATTCGCCTCGGGCCGCCTGCTGGTCTTCGGACAATACGAAGCGAGCAGCGGCTCGG
>JBFGHF010000532.1:0-3601 GCA_041578355.1 Acidobacteriota bacterium | reverse complement strand
CGCCCACAACAACGGGCCCGGATCGCCGTTCACGAGCGCGTGTTACCCAAATTGAATGAAGCGCCATCCGAGCCGAAGAAGCGAGAATGATGGAGTGACACCGTCGCCCGTCCCGGCGGGACGGGGATGAAAATAGCCCACCGCTTTAGCGGTGGGTTGAGATCCAGCCTTCCCCCCATCAGTCCCGTAGGGACGGCTGAAAAAACGCTTGTTCTCCGCGGTTTCAATCGTCCTTCCGCGAACTCTGAACTCGGCTGGGGGCTGAATACCCGGGTCCCGATCTATTTTTACGTCGCCCCTCCGGGACTCTTCGCACCCGCATCGACCGACATTCTAAATCTCGGCTATATGGACCGTTTTGGGCAAACATGCCGGTGAGAACGAAGACAAACTTCCGCCGCGTCTTGTCCGCGTTCTCACGAACGCGGCTCTGTCAGCGGTGCCAGCGCCGAATCACAGGTGTTCCGCGATTGGGGCGACAAGCCCTTGAGGATTCGGCGGCCGTTTTCAGGGCCTCGGCGGTGGGCAAGGCGGGCATGTGAGCGGAACTAGCCTGCGGGATACAATGGCGTGCCCGTGAGACTTTCAGACTTCGATTTCCCGCTCCCCGGCGAATTGATCGCCCAACACCCGGCTCCGCGACGCGAACAGTCGCGATTGATGGTGGTCGAGCGCAAGTCGGGTGAGATTCAGCATCTCCGCTGTTCCGACTTGCCCGACCTTTTCACCCCGCGCGATCTCCTGGTCCTCAACCAAAGCCGCGTCTTTCCGGCAAGGCTCCACGGCGCGTGCGGCGAGCGCCGAGTGGAAATCCTGCTGCTTCGCAATCTTGGCGGGGGAGCTTGGGAGGTATTGCTCAAGCCGGGCCGCCGCTTGAAACCCGGCCACACCATCGTCCTCGACCCCGGACGCGTCGAAGCCACGGTCAGGGAAGGCGGCAGGGGTCCGATCAGAGAGGTCGAATTCCGACACAAGGGCAGTTTCTGGAGCTGGCTGGAGCAGCACGGGGAGGTGCCGCTTCCCCCCTACATCCGAAGGCCGGCGGGGGAGTCGGACGAAGATCGGACACGCTACCAGACAGTCTACGCGCGATACAGGGGGTCGATCGCCGCACCCACCGCGGGATTGCACTTCAACAAGGAAATGCTGGCCCGAATCCGCCATTGCTTCATCACCCTTCACGTCGGTTACGGCACCTTCAAGCCGGTTACCGTTTCCAACATCGAAGACCATCAAGTTGATCCCGAGCATTTCAGCGTCTCCAAGCGGAGTGCCGAGACCATTTCGGGCCAGATCGCCCGGGGCGAAACGGTCACAGCGGTCGGCACGACCACCACACGGGTGCTGGAGCACCTGAATGCTCAGCAAGGGCGGATCGCAGCCGCACGGGGATCGACCGAGCTCTACATCTATCCCGGATTCCAGTTCGGGGTGGTGGGAAAGCTTCTCACCAACTTCCATCTGCCGCGGTCGTCGCTGCTGATGTTGGTGGCGGCTTTCGCCGGACTCGAAACAATTCGAATGTGTTACCGAGTTGCGGTGGAGGAGAAGTATCGGTTCTACAGCTACGGAGACGCGATGCTGATTCTGTGAGCGGGCGCCCCGAGTGCAGGGGCAAGTACCGGAAACCAGGCTTCCCGGCCCTTCAGATCGATCGGGGGAGGAGCGGATTGAGGAGGCTGCGAGGCCCGCAGCCTCCATCTCAAAACTGTCTGGCGCCTTAGCGGGTCTTCATCCGGTTGTCGTCGTTGTGACAGATCCAGTACATCCCACCGGGCTGTCCAACCGACTTGATGACCTTGGTGGCTACCATTTCACTGCCACACTCGGGACATTGCTTGGCTGCTCCTGCAGATCCCCTCTGTCCCAAACTGGCTCGTGCGGTCTTGCTGATCTTCTCGGCCATGATTCACTCCTGTCGGAAAATATTCAGTGCCGTCTCCACGGAAAGACGATCGACTTCGTCAGAACGAGCGCTCACCGGCACCGACCGGGTTTGTCCTTCGAACTACGCCCAACTACTGCAACTTTTGAAGAGATGCGAATCAAGCGGCTGCGGTTTCGCGGGGGAGAAGATTTATTTCGGCCTCTCGCGATGGAGAAACGCCAGAATCGACGCCGCTCTCGTGGTCCGCTAATCCAGCAGACCGATTTCGACGCGAGTGACGCCTTTCAGGGCATCCTGCATGAATTGCTTGATGCGCTCGATGAGAGTTTTCTCGTTGAGCCGGATCGCCTCGCGAGTGACGTCGAAACGCTCAGCGATTTGCTGAAGGGTCTTCGGGTCTTCGGCGAGCAGGCGTTCCTTGAGGATGACCTTTTCCCGCTCGGTGAGGTCGCGGGAGAATTCCTCGATCTTGCGATTGAAAAGCTCTCTCAGCTCGCCGCGGGCTAGCTTCTCTTCGATCAGGCTCTCGGCAGCCTCCAGAGTGTCGCCGAACTGGATCGAATCGCTGCCCGCCACTGGACTCTCCAGGCTGACATCGCTCGACTCGATGTTCTGTTCGATTTCCCTGACGTCCTCGACGCTGACGTTGAGCCGCTGGGCGATCAGCTTGTGGGTGGGCTCGATTCCCTTGAGGCGCAGCCGCTCCTTCTCCTTGCGCAGATTGAAAAGAAGTTTGCGCCGTTCGTTGGTGGTTCCCACGCGAACGATGCGGAAGTTATCGATGATGAACTTGATGATGTAGGCTTTGATCCACCAGGTGGCGTAGGTGGGAAGCCGGGCCCCCTTGTCCGGGTCGAAGCGCTTGACGGCCTCGAGCAGACCGATGTTGCCCTCCTGGATCAGGTCCATTGCGTTGGTGTAGACCCTGTTGTAGAGCATGGCGATTCGAACCACCAGGCGGAGATTCGAGGTGACCAGTCGATAGGCCGCTTGCTGATCGTCCTCCTCTCGGTAACGAATCGCCAGCTCTCGCTCTTCGTCCGCCTCGAGCGGCTTGAAACTTGAGATCTCGATCTGATAGCGCCGCAGTGGGGAGAGCCGGGCCAGTTGTCCGCCGCCCGAAGGCGGTTCGGGAACGCTGGATTCCTCCGACTCCGGCTCTTTCGGGTCTTCCCCGGACGCCTGGTGCTCTTCAGGTTCGATCGCCGCTTGCTGTTCCTGTCCTTTCATTCTCTTCTAATCTTACAAGGGATTTGGGGATCTGGGTCCACAGGTTAGGAGGTTTCGCCCTGGAAGAAACGTTCGTAGAGTTCCACGTCGCGTTTGCTTCCCAGAATCAAGGGGACCGCATGGTGCAGCCCGAGGGGTTGGATGTCCATGATCCGCTCGAGTCCCGTGGTGGCCCTCCCGCCTGCCTGCTCGACGATGTAAGCCAGGGGATTGGCCTCGTAAAGCAATCGCAGCTTGGGCTTGGGCACCGCTGGATAAAGGAAGATGCCCCCGCGAAGCAGGTTGCGGTGGAAATCTGACACCAGGGATCCGATGTAGCGGAGGGAATAATCCTTGTCGGCCTTTCCCGCCTTGATGTACTCGATGTAACGGCGAGTTCCCTCGTCCCAACGGTTCGAATAGGCCTCGTTTGTCGAGTAGATCGCTCCCTGCTCGGGGATGCGGATGTTGGAATGGGAAAGCAGGAACTCGCCGATGCTGGGG
>JBFGHF010000531.1:0-3606 GCA_041578355.1 Acidobacteriota bacterium | reverse complement strand
CGAAAAAATAGTTCCGATTGCTCTTGAATCTCTTGATGGCATGGGCCAGGCGGTCGATGAAGAGCGCCCGATTGGCCAAGCCGGTCAGGGGATCGTGGAAGGCGTCGTGGAGAAGCTGCCTTTCGTTCTCTTTGAAGGAAGTCACGTCGGTCTGCGAACCGACCATGCGGCTCGCTTTGCTTGCACCGTCGCGCACGGCCAGGCCTCGGCAGGCCATCCACTGATAGGCGCCCTCCTTATTCTTGAGCCGGTAATTGGTCTCGAAGGACTCGCTTTCGCCGTCGAGATGCAAGAGGATGGCCGATCTCACCTGGCGGACGTCGTCGGGATGGAGTCGGCTGAACCATTCCTCGGGCCGGTTGTCGATCTCGTCGGCGCTATGACCGATCATCGCTTTCCAGCGGTCCGAGAAGAAGATCGTTCCTTTCTGGATGTCCCAGTCCCAGAGGCCGTCGTTGGCGCCTTTGGCAGCAAGCCGGAATCTCTCCTCGCTCTCCTCGAGCAGTTGAGCGAGAAGTTTCTCCCGGCTCATGTCGCTGGCGATCACGGTGAAACCGAGCAGACCCTCCGACCCTTGATGGCGGATGACCTTGAGTTGGACCTCCGCGAAATCCCCCGATCTTGAAAGGAGCCGCCAGGTGCGGGGGATGACACCTTCGTTGGTGGGGGTGGCGAGAAACTCGGCCAGAGGCGTCCGGTCCTCGGGGTGGAGAAGAGAAGCGAATGGCTGATTGCACCATTGGTTGACACCCCACCCGGTGAGGCTCTCGAGCCCGTCGCTGATTCTGGTGGCGCGGCCTTCGACGTCGAGGCAGATCAGAATATCGCTGGCTTCGGAGATCAGGTCTTCGTATCGCGAGGCCGCCTCTTCAAGTTCGGTTTCACGCTCCTCCTTGTGTTGCAGTTGGCCTCGGGTTTCTTCCAACTCGGCGGCGAGGTGCTGTTGGAGGAACTGTCCTCCCAGCCGTCCGCCCGACGCGATGATCAAGCCTGAGGTCGCCGACAACCAGACTCCCCACGGGGCGAACGGAACCAAGGCGATGGCCCCGACTTGGGCCCAACCCAGCAGGGGAGTGGGTAAGAGCATGCCGCCCAGGCCGATCAGCCACCAAAGCAGAAGGTGTTGGGTGTCGGCGGCTTGACCGAGCGACATCAGATGTGTTCCGGCGGTACCCAATCCCACGAACACCGCCACCAAACTGGCCAATCGCGCTTTATCGCGGGCGAAGGACCGATCCCGCAACTTGCGCCTCAGGGCGACCAGCAGAAAGACTGCGGGGGCAATCCAAAGAAGCGATGGCCAGGCCCGCGAAGGATCCTGCCAAATCGCCACGGATGTAGAGAGCAGGGTGAGCCCGACGAGTCCGGTTAACAGCGGAACCGAGGGAAGCGCCTCCAATCGGCTGAGCCAAGACCCCGAGTCGAGCGCGGTCTCGGCTACACTCTCGTGGGCGGCGGTAGCCGAATCAGAATTCACCATTTCACAGCCTCGGAAACACACGGAAATCGTGGTGGTCGCCGCGGCTCTGCACGCTCGGTGAAGCCTGAATAAGGCCGCATCGACGGGCGAACCAGACCTCCACGCCCTCAGCCTAACGCGACGATTCTGCCATCAAGGAGGGAGATTTGTATGTGAGTTAGTTCACCATTCTTGGGTGCGCGGCGGGCGATCGGGACGGATGAGGCGTCGGAGACGCCGAATTCTCGCGTGCTATGCTCGCAAGCGATGAAAAAAGGGTCAACTTCGCAGGTGCAGCGGGATCCGTTTCGAGAAGGCGAGCCGGTCTTGATCATCGATTCGCATGGCAAGGAGCATGTGGTCCGATTGTCGGCCGGCGCCCGCTCCCACCACGGGCGGACCGGGCTCGTTTCCCACGACACCATTCTGGGGCGGCAGCCCGGTCTGAGAATCGTCACCGACGACGGCCGCCGTTTTCTCTGCCTGCGACCGACACTGGAGGACTACATCCTCAAGGTGCTCAAGCGGCGTACCCAGATCATCTATCCGAAGGACCTCGGATCGTTGTTGATCGAAGCCAACATCTACCCGGGCGCCAGGGTCCTGGAAGCCGGCATCGGCTCGGCGGCCGCCACCTTGGTGCTGCGCCGCTGGCTGGGTCCGGAGGGTCGACTCGTCTCTTGTGAAAGAAGAGAGGAATTCGCCCTGCATTGCCGTCAGACGCTGGACGAGTTCGAGTCTCTTTACGGGGGAATTCTGTGCAACCATGAGATCAAGATCGGCGATGTCTACGACGGCATCGACGAGAAAGACCTCGACGCCATTCTGCTCGATCTCCCCGAGCCGCAGAATGCTGAGGAGGCCGCAGCCGAGGCCCTTCGAATCAACGGAGTGCTCCTCTGTTGGATTCCCACCGCGCTGCAGGTCTTCGAACTGGCCCGGGCCCTGCAAACGAGTCCGGCCTGGGGACGGGTCCAAATTCGGGAAACCCTGCTGCGGCCTTGGCACGTCGGAGTGAAATCGGCGCGCCCCGCCCACCGCATGGTGGGGCACACCGGGTTTCTGGTCAGCGGCCGACGGGTCGAGGAGATAGCTGTCCCCTAGATCCTTGTCGGCGCGGCGCTTCCGACGCCTGGCGGCGAACCTCGATGCGGGCTAGATCCCCTTGGTTGGCAAAAAGTTCACGCTTCCGACCTCGAGAAGCGTAAACTTTCCGGTCCGAGTTGCCGATAGGGACCGACAGGAGCGGTTGAAAACGCAACCCAAGACGAGTAAGCACAACCGTCCTGACAACCTCCCTCGGGGAGCAGGCTCCTCCCACCTGCTCCCCAACTTTCTTGCCTCGAGGCGGTTCGCTTTCGGCTTCGCTTCCGAGTCCCGGGTCGTTATCCCAGTCGCGCTGCCAACTGGACGGTCTGAAAGTGGATGTCGACGATGTCCTCGACCCGATCGGCATAGCCGCCGGCCATCGTGACGGCGACCGCGATGCCTCTGCTCCGACAGCTCTCCAGCACCAATCGATCACGCTCCAGAAGTCCTTTTTTGCTCAAGGAAAGCCGCCCCAGGCGGTCCCCGACGAAGGGATCGGCGCCTGCGAGGTAGATCACCAAGTCGGGACAAAACCGAAACACGACCTCCAGCCCGCCTTCCAGCCGGGCCAGATACTCCAGATCCTCGGTTTCATCGTCCAGCGCGATGTCGATGTCGCTCGATTCCTTACGAAAGGGGAAGTTGTTGGCCCCGTGGATGGAAAGGGTGAAGACTTCGGGGATGTTTCGGCCGAGAAAAGCGGTTCCATCTCCCTGATGAACATCGCAATCGACCACCGCGATCCGCTCCGCTCGGCCTTCCTCCAACATGGCCGAGGCGGCGATCGCGCTGTCGTTGAAGACGCAGAAGGCGGCCCCCCGATCGGCGAAGGCGTGATGGGTTCCTCCCGCCAGGTTGACGCCCAGGCCCTCTTGGAGTGCGCTTCGGGCGGCGCCGAGGGTGGCGCCCGCCGAGCGGCGGGCCCGCTGCTCCATCTGCGGCGACCAGGGGAAACCGATGCGGCGGATCTCGGACGGCGTCAGATCGCCGCCGGCCACTTTGCGGACATAGCCCGAGGTGTGAACGCGTAACAACTCATGATCGGTGGCGGCCGGCGG
>JBFGHF010000530.1:0-3618 GCA_041578355.1 Acidobacteriota bacterium | reverse complement strand
CGGCGTCGGGATCCAAGCTGGACTCCAACTTCCGCGAAAAGCCGGACGAAGTTTCGGTGACCCGGAAAACGGCATCCTCGGAGGCGGGGACGACCATTGCGCTGGAGGAGTCGAAGCTGAGGTCTCCGGTGGTTTCCACCAACAAAGTCGCGTCCTCTTCGACGAGTCGAAACTGCAGCCATCCGTCGGGCGCGGTCCCCGCTTGATCCGAGAATGCGTCGGGGTGGATGACGCAGCCCGCAGCTAAGCCTGAAGCAACCAGAATCGAAAGCAGCTTAGAAATCCTGACCAAGATCCGCTCCAAAAAATCGATGAATCCCGAGGCGGCGGTATTCGCCAACCCCTCTCTTGAGAATCTTAACGGATCTGGGCAGGAAAACGTTCCAAGCGGCCTGTACGCTCCGGGAAGGACCCGGAGCCGGGAGCCGAAATCTGGGCGGAGGGAACAGGGGGCACGATCAAGACGATCAGCTTCGTCTCGGTCGTGCCTGGAGTGCGAGGCCGCGGCCCCCACCCTTCTTCTCCCGTCCGTGCGTTCTTGCCGTATCGGCAAGTGGCGCTCCGATGACGAGGTGGGTGGCGCGCTCGCTTCGCCCCCGACAACAAACTGAGCCGCGACCGTAAGGGAGCGGCACGCCCGAGTGACCGGGTCGAATGCGCACGGCTCCGAAATCCCGCCGATCGATGATGCGGCCACGCCCGGCGCCCCGCTTCGATCCCCATCCCTACCGGATCGCCACCGCGCGGGACGCTTGCTGACGCGCCGCACCCCAGGGTCTGGCGTCGAGGCTAGAGCTCGTAATCGATGACGCTCCGCTGCAACTGTTCCAGATTGCCGCTGGACTGGAAGGCAGTTATTGCAGAGCGGGGTATGGTCAACACCCGGGTTCTCGAACGCGACCCGCGATCCCCCCAGCGCACCAAGCCGGAATGACCCGGCGTCAAGAGCAGTGTGATGTACTCATCCGCTTTGACCACGGAAAGCGACTGACCGTGTTTGGCTACCGCGCCGATCAGTTCGACCCCAAGTATTTCGAGGCGCCTGGTTTCCTCGGCTTGGCGTTCTTCCGCTTGTTTCTTCTTGTCTTGGAGACGCGCCTCGAGGTCGGCCACCCGCTCACGAAGAGCTTCATCGGTCACCAATTCGGCTTCGGGAAGGGGTGCTGGCGGGGGCAGGGGCGGTTCGGGCGCCTCAGGCGGGCTCCCCGGTCGGGGAACTCGGGGAGCGAGGACCGGCGGCAGGGCCACATAGGCGAGATCCCTTTGGAGCATTCCCTCGTAGAGGACGCGGTTCGCATCCAGCCTCATTTCCATGGCGCGCAGGTAGGCCTCGCTGGCTTGGTCCTGAGCCTTGAGCTGAGCGACCGAACCCTCCAGGGAGGCCAGTTCCGCCGTCCTCACCGGGTCGCGATAGATCGGCACGATGAAAACGGCGCCTTGGCCATAGAGATAAAAGCCGTCCACATTCCCTTGGCTGCCCGGAAACCGGTAGTCGGCCTCGACCGACTCGACGCTGAAGCGCAGGGTCGTCTCCAGGATCCCTTTCATGATTTCCAGCTCGCGTCGCGTCTGAGCCGAGTCGAAGGGCAGCTGGCGCGTCTGTGCCGTCGTCACCAAGACCGGCCAAGTCATCGCCACAAGAATCGTCAATATCACCCATGTCTTTCGATTCATTTCATTCCTCCAATTCATCGAAGCCTCCGATGGGACGTCAATCCTGCAGCCGCAGGTCAGCCATCTGAAGGAGAGTCGCCACCAGCGCTTCATTTCGCGTGTCGTGAATCTCGTCCGAGACGGTCATCAGCTGGAGCTGTTCGCGGATCAACCCGAAATCCTTCTCGTGCCGCGCCTGCAGAACTCGCCACAAGCGCAGCAGGTTCTCTTCATAGTCGGCTTCGAGTGCCGCGCTGCGTGTTTCGAGTTGCTGTGCCTGACGCCGCTCCAGGTCGGCAATACTTCCCCGCAATTGTCTTTCTCGACTGCTGCTTTCTTCCCCAACGCGATCTGAAACCGCTTGGAGATGGCTCTGCCATTGGCGATCCTGCTCCTGCAGTCGCTGGTCGACCAGTTCCATCACTTCCGTTTTCAGTTCCTCGGGGTCCCAAACCGGTTGCTGCGCTGGCAATTGCTGCCAACCGATGGTGAGAACGCCCGGCTCGATCCGGACTTGAATCTGGCTGAGAACGATTCCAGTCGCCAGAAGGACCAAGGCCGCCGTGGCCAAAGCGCCCCATCCCCAAGCTCCCCAGCCTCTTCCCCACCTCGGTTCTGGCTGGTAGACGAAGAAGTGACCGGGGACGGGTTGATCTTCCCAACCCTTGAGTGTCTGGACGGTTCGGCGGGTCGCTTCCAACTCGTCGCGGCAGTCGGGGCATTCTCTCAAGTGAGATTCCAGTGCCCGTTTTTCCGCTTTGTCCGTCGGCTCGAAAAGTGTTTTGGCCAGACGCGATCGGAAATATTCACAGTCGGATGACATTTCTCTCCTCCGTCAAGATCCGGGGGCAAAAGAGGTCAAGCTCCCTTTGAGCGACTCCAGGGCCGCATAGAAGCGGGACTTGACGGTGCTGGAGGGGATCTCCAGGATCTCCGCGATCTCTTCGAATTTGCGTTCTTGAAAAATCTTCAACTCGACCACCACCCGCTGTTTGTCCCTCAGGCCGGCCAACGCCCTTCGAATGGTTTCCCTTTGCTCTCGACGAAAGACTCCGGCTTCCTGGGATTCGGCGACCTGAAGCTGGGCCAGACCGCCTTCGTCGATCGTCAGCTCGTTGCGGCGAGGCCGTTGTTTCAATCGGGTCAGGCAGCGATTGGACGCGATGCGGTAGAGCCAGGTCGAAAAGCGAGCCTCCAGCCGGAATCGGCCGATGTTGCGGAAAGCCGAAAGAAAGACTTCTTGAGTGGCTTCGGCCGCTTCGTCGGGATTCGACAACATCCGCAGGGAGAGGTTGTAGATCCGGCCCTCCCATTGAAGGACGAGCTGGTTGAAAGCTCCCGTATCGCCCTTTTGGCTGGAACGAATCCACTCGGTCTCCTGGCGCCGGTCCGGCTGCCGGGTGATCAGGGCCGAGTCATCCACTATCGTGTTCTCGAGCATTTGATTCCGCGGTCCTCGCGCTCTCCGCCTTTCAGAGGGTTAGACAGCGATGTTGAAGAAAAAGTCGAAAAAAGATTCCGCGGCACAGGCTAGCCGCCCGTCAGCGGAGTCGAGACCGTCGGGTTCCGGAAGAGTTTGCGTCGCCTCACTCTGAAGGTCTGCGGCCGTGATCTGGTGGGGGAGTCAGCGGGCGCTGAATCTGCCCGCCCAGCCAGCGGAAATCGGAGAGCACTTCTTTAAATGGCTCCAGGCCGGCTTCGAGAGGCATCACCCCTTGAGCGGTAAGAACGAAAATGACGAAATGACGAGGCGTCTCCACCACAGCCACCATCTCTTTTCGCTTTCCCGGGCAGACATAGCTCTTGACCAGAAACGTCTCCCGCGTATCCAAATTCAACTCGATGTCTCGGATGTCGAGGAAGGGGCATTCGATGATGTAGGTCTTTTCTTCCGACTCGAGGAATTGCTTTCCGCTCTCCCGGGATCCGCGAGGCACGAAACGCCCGAACACGACCAGATCGGCG
>JBFGHF010000529.1:0-3634 GCA_041578355.1 Acidobacteriota bacterium | reverse complement strand
CGCCGTCATCGATCTCGATTCCCAGAAAGTGGTTTGGGCCCTTACCGGGGCCTGGCGGATGCAGCACGACCCGGTGCTGCTGTCGACGGGTCGGATGCTGCTTTTCGACAATCTCGGCCTGGAGGACCGGTCCAGGGTGGTGGAGTTCGATCCTCTGACCCAAGTGATCTCTTGGGAGTATCGAGGTTCCGCGGAGGCTCCTTTCTTTTCCTTGCTGCAAGGGACCAATCAGCGACTCGAGAACGGCAACACCCTGGTGACCGAATCGGACTACGGCCGGGCTTTCGAGTTGACGCCGGACGGCGAGATTGTCTGGGAGTTCGTCAGCCCCCACAGGACGGGGGAGTCGGACGAGTTTGTGGCCGTCATCCCGGAAATGATTCGCCTGCCGGCGGACCTCCCTCTGGCACAGTGGGAGTAGGACCGGCGCGGCCTTCAAGGCTGTTTTCTAGCGAGGTCTCACTCTAAGATTGTTTCCTTCGGGAGCACAGACAGGATGTCTGCGCCACTTTACTGGGCTTGCACTCCGCCTTGGGGGAGGGGCATGCTGAAACGATGCGCCATTGGCTGTTGCTGCTGACCCTCCTGGTCACGGCGCTGGTTTACGCCAACTCTTTTCCGGGGATATTCCTCTACGACGACCGGGCCATCATGCTCGAGCACGGCCAGGTGCGGGGGGATTTCCGCTACGCCTCTTTTCTCGATCATTACGGTGGCCGCCCTCTCACCCTCTGGACATTTCACTGGAACTTCCGCCTGGCCGGCGAAGATCCCTTCTCATACCATCTGATCAGCGTTCTGCTCCACATGCTCGCGGTAGCCGGAGCCTACTTCGTGGCGCTCGAGGTGGGGGCCTCGATGATGACGGCTTGCGGCGCCTCGCTGCTCTTCGCTCTCCACCCGCTTCAGACCCAAGCAGTTAACTACATCTGGTCTCGCTCGATGCTATTGATGTCGGTCTTTGGCCTGGCTGCGCTCTGGATGGCTCGGCGCCGCCCCGTTTTCGCATTGTTGTTGTTTCAGCTCGCTGTTTGGTCGCGGAGCGGGGCTCTGTTGCTGGCCCTTCCCCTGGCCTTGCTTCAGCCCCGGCTGCGAAGTTCCGCCCTGTTGTTGGCGGTGGTCAACGCGGCAGCTTTCTTGACGGGCTTGGCCATCCATGCTCCGCTCCAGGTGGGCTGGAACTACGCCGACCCCTGGGCCTACTGGATGATGCAGCCGGCGGCCTTTTGGAGGTACCTGCGCCTGATGGTGTGGCCCAGCGGCCTACACCTGGACCATGCTTTCCAGGCCGACATGCTGGCTACGGTCGCGGGTCTAGCCGCTATGGGAGGTCTGCTCGGCTTGGCTTTGGCTTTTCGAAAAGACCAAACTCCCTTGGCATGGGGCTCTCTTTGGCTGGTGCTGCTGCTACTGCCGTCGATGCTGCTCCCCAACACCGATCTGTTCAATGAAAGCAGGTCTTACCTCGCCCTTTTCGGCTTTGCCTTGGCGGGTGTCCACGCTCTGGTTCTGCTGTCGGGCCGGGTGAAAGGGGGCTGGCTGGCGCCTGCGCTGTTGACCGTCGTCCTGATTGCCCCGGTCCCTTTGACAAGACAGCGCAACGAGATCTGGACCGATGAACTCAGCATTTGGCGAGATGCAGCATCGAAGAGCCCCGACAAGGGACGCGTCCGTTACAACCTGGGCGCCGCGCTTGCCCGCTTCGGGGAGGTGGAGGAGGCCGAGCGGGAGTTCCAACGCTCGGTCGCGCTCGACCCCGAGGACGATATGGCTCACGCCGGGCTGGGCTACTGCGCCGAGGTCAGGGGAGATCTGCATGAAGCGGAAAGGCACTACAGGAAAGCGCTGGAGATCGATCCCCTCAATGCCTACGCACGGGAAGGATTGATGAGGCTGGAGTGAATCTGCGGGGTTGCGATGTTGCGAGGTGGTTGTCTTCGGCCCCCTGCTCGCACTTCGCATCTCGCCCATCTCACTTGCCCGTTCGGGTTGTTCTTTACTCCAGGGTTTTCGGCAGGTGGCTTTCAGCGTCGAAGCGGGAACGCCCGAACGCGAAAGTGCGAGATGAGAGATGAGAAGTACGAGGTGGTTGTCTTCGGCCCCCTGCTCGCACTTTGCATCTCGCCCGTCTCACTTGCCCGTTCGGGTTGTTCTTTACTTCCAGGGTTTTCGGCAGGTGGCTTCCAACCTCGAAGCGGGAACGCCCCGAACGCGAAAGTGCGAGATGAGAGATGAGAAGTTGGAACGGGGCGACCTTCGGTCCCCTAACTCCTCAAATGCAAAAAGTGCTCGTGATTTCCCTTTCGCCCCGGAATGGGCGACGGGGTTTCGGCCAGGACTGTCCAATTCTCTTCCGCTATATCGCTTTTAAAGCGCTCGACAATCCGGGTCCGCAGCCCCTCGTCTCGAATCACCCCGTCCGGCGGGAGTTCGGTGCGCAGGGCTTCGTACTGCGGCTTGACCAGAGCGACCACGTCCAGCCGGGAAAACACCGCCAGGCGCGGAAGCACCGAGCGGAGTGAAATAAAGCAAAGATCGATGGTGGCGAAGCGGGGCGGCTCCGCAAGGTCGGCCGGGGTCAGCAGCCTGGCGTTGATGTTGTCGCGTACGATGACTCTGGGGTCCTACCGAAGGCTCCAATCCAGCTGCCCCCGCCCCACGTCGAAGGCGTACACCCGTCGGGCGCCATGCTGCAGCAGGCAGTCTGTGAATCCGCCGGTGGACGCTCCCAGATCGAGGCAGACTGCATCAGTGACGTCGATTCGGAAAGCCGACAAAGCGGCTTCCAGCTTCAGCCCCCCGCGCGAGACGTACTTGCGCCGCTCGATTCGGAGTTCCGGTTTCGCATCGCTTTCGACCTGAGTTCCGGCCTTGTCGACGATTCGATTGTCGATTCGGACAGCACCGGCCATGATCAAGGCGGCGGCGGCCCTCAGGTCTGGAGCCAGTGCCTGAGCAACCAGCAACTCATCGAGACGGACTTTTCCCATTTGTGCGATTCAGCCAACCGACCTTGATCCCAGCGCCCGAGATCGAGTTCGGGATCGCGAGACCTCCCTCACCTGCCAGCCCCCCATCATCGCATCTGGAAATCGACAGCCCGGGATAGGGATCGCTTTTGCAAATCAGGATCGGCCTTTAGCTCGAGTTCCATCAATACCGGTTTCTGCATCAGCTTTTCGAAGCCCTTGAACACGGAGTCGAGCTTGGCGGATGCCTGGAAATCCAGACGCTCGAATAGAGTCCGAGAGTGTTTGTTGGCGAAGACTTGCGCTTTCTTGCAGCCTCTCTTTCGGGCTTGCTTGAGCTCTCTTCTGACCAGATCCGTCCCGATTCCGTGGCCCCTATAAATCGGGTTCACAGTCAGGGCGAAGAGGAAATAGTAGTCCGCTCCGGGGATGTGCCCCGGCGGGAAATGAGCGTCGACGGGCACCTTTGTGGCGTCGACGTCGTAGAGGCAGGCACAGCAGAATCCCGCGATCTCGGACCCCACCGTCGCCACGATGAAGCCCTGGGGAAACAAGAAGAAACGGCGCTGAATGACGTTGCGCCGGGCGGACATCTGCTTCCAAACCCTCTTCTCGAGTTGGGAGACCTTGGAGAGATCCTCCAACCTGGCGCGTCGGATCTTATG
>JBFGHF010000528.1:0-3644 GCA_041578355.1 Acidobacteriota bacterium | reverse complement strand
GGGAGGGTAACCGGGAGAAGGCAAGTGAAGAGAAACCACCAGACAAGTCGAAATCGCATCCGCGGAGTTTATTGAGAGACGGCGGACGAGTCAATCCGTCCGTGGCGCGGCCACCGTGGCGCGGCCTTCCAGGCTGCGCTCTTCCCCGTGACCCGGCTCATTTCCAGGCCGCGCTCTCCCCCGTGGCGCGGCCTTCCAGGCTGCGTTCTTATCGGTGACCCGACCTTCCAGGCTGCGTTCTTACCCGTGACCCGCCCTTCCAGGCTGCGCTCTTATCGGTGACCCGGCCTTCCAGGCTGCGCTCACTTTCCACTCACTCGCCTCAACACTTCCGGGGCGATATTGCCACCGCTCAAAACGCAGACGGTCTTCTCGACGGGGATCTTTCCTTCTTGGACGGCGGCCAGAGTGACGGCCCCCGAGGGCTCGACGACGAGATGCTCCTCCCAGAGCAGATCGCCCACCGCCTTGAGAATCGTATCCTCTCCCACGGTGACGATCTCGTCGACGTAGCGCTGGATCAGGGGAAAGGTGATTTCGCCCGGCTGCGTGACTTTGAGCCCGTCGGCGATCGTCTCGGCGCGCTCGATAGCTTGCCGTTGGCCGCTGCGAAAAGAGAGGAAGGTGGCGTTGGATCCGCTGGGCTGAACGCCCCAGATCTTCATCGATGGCTTTTGCAGTTTCGCCGCCCAGGCGATCCCGCCGATCAGTCCCCCGCCGCTGATGGGCACGGCGATATGCTCGACCTCGGGGACCTGACCGAGGATCTCTCGAGCGATGGTGCCATTGCCCGCCACGGCCAGAGGGTGATCGTAGGGATGCACCACCGTCCGCCCTTCGTCTCTGGCGATCCGGGCTACGGTCTCGCGGCGCGCTTCGAAGCGGTCGGGGCAGAAAACGACTTCCCCGCCCAGCTTCCTGGTGCGCTCCACCTTGAGGGGGTTGCAGGAGCGCATCATGACGATTTTGATCGACGCGCCCAGCCGGCCTGCGGCGAAAGCCGCGCCCTGGGCGAAATTGCCGCTGCTCGAGGTGACGATTCCGCGACGCCTCTCTTGGCTGCTCAGCGCCGCCATCTGATTGTAGGCGGGGCGGACCTTGAACGATCCAGTCAACTGCAGATTCTCCGCTTTGAAGAAAAGCCCGTCGGCCAGGGAAGAGTGTAAAATAGGGGTGTGGCGGACGATTCCATGGAGAGTTCGCTCGGCTTTCTCGAGGAGATCGGATTTCATCTGCAACTCGGCCTCGTGCATTGTCATCTCCGCATTTGAAAAAGGAGTTACTTATGTATCGGCTCGCGATTCTAATTGCAATGTTGTTACCCCTATCCGCCGGCTGCAACCCGTGGGATTCGGCCGGGGATTCGACCCAGCCACCCGCCGAAACGGGAGTGGAGGACCCGGTGACGCCGCAGGATCCCGAGGCCACGGGCCAAGAATCCCCTCCCCCGGACCAACTCGTGGAACCGAAACCGCAGGACAAGCCGACTCCGAGACAGCCGTCTCCTCAGGAGCAGCCTCGGACCGAGCCCAAGCCGACACAGCCAAAGCCCAGCCCTGCGGCCACTCCTCCGAGTCCGCCACGCCGCGAGCCCCCCGCTCCGGCGGAGGATCCCGCACCGGCGGTGACGCCGCCCAGTGAGCCCGCTCCTGCCGACAACCCGGCCCCTGCCCAGCGGACGGTGGTCGTGGAAGCCGGTACGCCCGTCGAGGTGCGCCTGGCCTCAGCGTTGAGTTCCAACGACAACTCAACCGGGCAACGCTTCGAAGCGATCCTCGACTCCGACCTTGCGGTGGAGGGAAAGGTGTTGGCCAAACCTGGAAGCCGGGTTGTGGGGCGCTTGAAAGAAGTGCTGCCCGGGGGCAAAGTCAAGGGCAAGGCCCAGATGACCCTCCATCTCACAGAGGTTGAGGTCGACGGCGAGATGGTGGCCATCGAGACCAACGACCTGATCGTCCAGGCGGAGTCGAGCGGCGGAAAAGACGCCAAGCTGATCGGCATCGCGACCGCCATCGGAGCCGGCGTCGGCGCCATCGTGGGCGGCGGTAAGGGCGCGGCCATCGGCGCGGCCATCGGCGGTGGAGCCGGGACCGCCCGGGTTCTGACCACGCGCGGCAAAGTGGCCGCCCTCCAGAAGGAGCAACTTCTCGGCTTCCGCATCGAGAAGCCGGTGAGAATTCAAGTGGCGAGTTAGCGCGGTCATCCCGTCGAATCTCGACTCGATACTGGTGGATCGCGGCAGACTTTGGAATCTCCGCCGTTCCGCCGTCGCACACCCGGTCGCCGGCCCGCCTCCCCCTGGAGGCGCCCGCCGCCGGGATGGTGTGGAATTGACCCGATTCGAGGCGATCCTCTACAATATCGCGTTCCCTCGCACGCCCTCGCGGAGAGGTGCTGGAGTGGACGAACAGGGCTGCCTGCTAAGCAGTTGTGCTGAGAGATCGGCACCGAGGGTTCGAATCCCTCCCTCTCCGCCATTTCTGGATTCTGGGTCCGGACTCGCGACGATCGGTCCAGATTTCAAACGTCGCAGCTCGTCGCTCCGCCATCGACGATTGGGGGACCATGCCCGCCCTCCCGATTTGACCCGAATGTCGTCCTCTGCTAGTTTTGGAAGCTTACGCTGACAACTGGAGGAGGGTCTCATGTCGGAAAAAATTCTCATCTTCGACACAACTCTGCGCGACGGGGAGCAGTCACCCGGCTGTTCGATGAATCTGGAGGAGAAGTTGAAGATGGCGCGGCAGTTGGAGCGCCTCAACGTCGATGTCATCGAGGCTGGATTTCCGATCGCTTCGGATGGGGATTTCGAGGCGGTGCAAGCCATTTCGGCCACCGTTCGAAAACCCGCCATTGCAGCTCTCGCCCGGGCGAATCGGCTCGACATCGAAAGGGCTTGGGAAGCCATCAAAAACGCCAGAAGGCCCCGCATCCACACCTTTATCGCGACTTCCGACATCCACCTCGAACACAAGCTGCGCAAGACTCGAGAGCAAGTCCTTCAAGATACGATCGAGGCGGTCAAAGTGGCCCGGGACCTTTGCGACGAAGTGGAGTTTTCCGCCGAAGACGCCACTCGAAGCGATCCTGAGTACCTGGCGGAAGTCTTTACAGCCGCCATCGAGCACGGGGCGGGGTTTATCAACGTCCCCGACACCGTGGGCTACGCCGTGCCCCAAGAATACGGACCATTCATCGCCGATCTCATCTCCAGAATCCCCAATGCAGACCAGGCGGTTTTCAGTTGTCACTGCCATGACGACCTGGGGCTGGCCGTAGCAAATTCGTTGGCCGGAATCCTCAACGGATGCCGCCAAGTCGAATGCACGATCAACGGTATCGGGGAACGGGCGGGCAATGCCTCGATGGAAGAGATCGTGATGGCCTTCCGCACCCGCAAGGACTCTCTGCCCTACTACACCGACGTCGTGACCGAGCAGATCTTTCCCTCGAGCCGCTTGCTGACCAACTTGACCGGCAGCTTCGTCCAGCCGAACAAGGCGATCGTGGGCAAGAACGCTTTCGCTCACGAAGCGGGAATCCATCAGGACGGGGTGCTCAAGAACGCCCTCACCTACGAAATCATGACGCCGCAGACCGTGGGGATCGTCTCCAGCACCCTGGTGATGGGCAAGCACAGCGGG
>JBFGHF010000527.1:0-3644 GCA_041578355.1 Acidobacteriota bacterium | reverse complement strand
TCGACTCAATCTCCCGGGACTTTCAATCCCGTTTTCAAAACTATGCCGAAAATCAACATCATCCAAGCTGTCAACGATGCCCTCCGCTGCGAGATGAAGCACGACGCCCGTGTCGTGGTCCTGGGCGAGGACGTGGGAAACTTCGGCGGGGTCTTTCGAGCCACGCAGGGCCTGATGGAGGAGTTCGGGGAGGAAAGGGTGTTCGACACCCCTCTTGCCGAGGCGGGCATCATCGGCGCCGCCATCGGGATGGCCCTCTACGGCCTGCGTCCCGTCCCCGAAATCCAATTCGCGGATTTCATCTACCCTGCTTTCGACCAGATCGTCAACGAGGCCGCCAAGATGCGCTATCGCTCGGGAGGTCTCTGCAAGTGTCCGATGGTGATCCGTACTCCCTACGGCGGTGGAATTCGCGGCGGGCACTATCATTCCCAAAGCCCCGAGGCCTACTTCGCCCACACCGCGGGTCTCAAGGTGGTCATCCCCTCCAATCCGCACGACGCCAAAGGGCTTCTGATCTCGTCTATTCGGGATGACAACCCCGTTGTCTTCATGGAACCCAAGCGCATTTACCGGGCGGCGCGGGGCGAGGTGCCGGAGGAGTCCTACACCGTCGAACTGGGCAAGGCAAAGGTTGCTCGAAAGGGCGACGACCTGACAATCATCAGCTACGGCGCCATGGTGCCGGTGTCCCTCAAGGCGGCGGAGTCAATCGAAGAGGAGAGCGGTGTTTCGGCGGAAGTCATCGACCTGCGAACCCTGATCCCTTATGACATCGAGACCGTCCTGACCTCGGTCGAGAAAACCGGACGCGTCGTCATCGTCCACGAAGCACCCAGAACATGCGGCTTCGGGGCCGAGCTGGCCGCCGTCATCAATGAGAAGGCGATGCTCCACCTGGAGGCCCCCGTCTATCGCGTGGCTGGTTTCGACACCCCTTTCCCTTACGCACTCGAAGAAAAGTACCTGCCGACTCCGGCTCGCGTCCTCAAGTCGATGCGCCAAAGCATCCATTTTTGATCCGAGAGGGTTATGTCATTCGAATTCAAGCTGCCCGATATCGGTGAGGGCGTCGTCGAAGGCGAAATCGTCCGTTGGTTGATCAAGGTCGGCGACAAGGTGGCCGAAGACCAGCCCATGGTGGAAGTCATGACCGACAAGGCCACCGTCGAAATCGCCTCGCCGGTCAAGGGTGCGATCTTGAAGACGGTCGGGGCGGAAGGCGATGTCATTCAGGTGGGGGAGACGATGGTCGTGATCCAGACCGATGGCGCCACCTCGCCCGCTCCCGCCAAGGAGGCTCGGAAGGAATCCGCTCCCGCACCCCCCCCGAAGAAGGCGTCCAAGCCCTCAAAAGGGGCAAAAGTCCTGGCAACTCCGGCCGTTCGCCGTCTGGCCCGCGAGAAGGGAATCGACCTGTCTCAGCTAGAGGGTTCGGGGTCCGGAGGCCGTGTCACCAAAGAGGATCTCGCCCGCTTTGAGAGCGACCAGGCGCCCGCCGCTCCCGCCGCCGCGGAGGCAACCGAAATTCCCTATCGGGGCCTGCGTCGCCGCATCGGCGACCACCTGGTGGCTTCCAAGCGTTTCGCGCCGCACTACACCTACGTCGAGGAAGTCGACGCCACCGAGTTGGTGAAGCTCCGTCGCCACTACCTCAACAAGAACCCGCAATCGGGATTGACCTATCTGCCCTTCCTGATTCGGGCTGTGGTCAAGGGCTTGAAGAAATTCCCGCTTCTCAACTCGACGCTCGACGAGGACAAACAGGTGATCCGAGTCCGACCGGCTTACAACATCGGCGTCGCCACCGCCACTGCCGAAGGGTTGATCGTCCCGGTCGTCAAGCATGCCGATCGCAAGGGGATCCTCGAGCTCTCGAACGAAATCGATTCGCTGGCCAAACGCGCCCAGAAAGGCGACGCGAAGCTGGACGATCTGAAGGACGGGACCTTTACGATCACCAGTCTGGGGATGCTGGGCGGGCTACTGGCCACTCCCATCATCAACTACCCGGAGGTGGCCATCCTGGGGGTGCACAAGATCACCGAGCGTCCCGTCGTCCGTGATGGGCAGGTTGTCGTCCGCTCGATGATGAACCTCAGCATCTCGCTCGACCACCGCGTAGTCGACGGCATCATCGGCGCTCAATTCCTTCAGGAAGTCATTTCCTTCATCGAGTCTCCGGGTCTGCTGGCGATCGAGGGTTAGGGTCTGCCGGTCCGCTGGTCCCGGATCGGGTTTCCGGTAGAGAAGGCCTTTCTCACATCCGTGTTTCTTCGATGTTCGAGATTCCCGAAATCCCAATCCGGGAAGCATCAACACGGGATCTCGAACAGACCAGGCAGAGGAGATCCCCGGACCTCCCCAAGGCCCTGCTTTTGCGGCCTAAAACCCCTTCGCCAGGAAGCCCACGATCTCCTCGATGTGGCCGCTGATCAATCCCCAGCCGTGGCTCTCGTTCTCGTAGACGTTGAGAGTGACGTCGACACCGCTTTCCCGCAGCATCCGGTCCAGGGCCCTGACGCCATCTTCCATAGGGATGAGGTTGTTGTAGCGGTCGGCTGTCCCGTAGAGGAGCAATACCCGCAAAGACCCGGCATGGTTGTTCTTGGCCAGGACCTCGAGGCTGTTGCGCCGCCAATGTTCCTGATCGAAGGGGTCGCCGAAGACCCGTCCCAGAAGCCGCGAAAAGAACTCCGCCGCCCGCGACGAGCCGTTGGTCAGATGCGCGGAAGGATCGTCGCCCAGCAGTACGATCGGCGAGCCGGCGGCCACGGCGGAGTACAGCCCGGGATGCTTCAGGGCGATCTTGACCGCTCCGTAGCCTCCCATTGAGGTGCCCCCGATGGCCCGGCCTCGAGTATCTTTGCGAGCCCGGAAGCGCGATTCGATTTCGCCCCTCAGGTCTTCGTAAATGTAGCTTTCGTACTTCTGTGAACCGTCGATCGAATCGGTGTAAAAGCTGTTGCCGCCCTGAGGGTGAACCATCAAAAACGGGGGCACCTTCTCTTCCAGAATCAGTGCTTCGATCGTGGCCGGAAGATTGCCGTAGCGGTCCACGCACCAACTCGTGTCGTCGTTGTTCAGACCGTGTAGGAAGTAGATGACAGGATAGTTCTTCTCGGTCTCCCCGATGTAGCCGGGCGGCAGGAAGATGCTGTATCGAACCGGCTCTCCCAGCGAGGCCGGTGTGAAGCTATGGAACTCGACCCGACCTCCGCTAGCCAGTTGAATCGTCTCCGGTTCGTCGATTCGACGCGGCGGCCCTCCCCGCCCTTGGGAAAAGATGTCGTTTGCCAAAACTGTCAGAAGCAGAGCTGCCAGCCCGAGAAGACGGATTTTCATGACCGGAGATTATAGATGAACCTCGCAAAGTTGGGGCCAAGGCCGTTTTGAGCCGCGCCGGTTTTACAAACTTGCCTCCCAGCGCTTAGAGTGGGCGACGATGAGGGTGGCGCTCTTTGTGACCTGTCTGGTGGATCAGCTCTTTCCGGAGGTGGGGCTGAGCACGGTTAGGATCCTGGAGCGGCTGGGGGTCGAGGTCGAGTTCGACTCGCGCCAGACCTGCTGCGGACAGCCGGCTTTCAACAGCGGGTATCAGGAAGAGGCGCGAGCCGTGGGGCAGCATTTTCTCGAGGTGTACC
>JBFGHF010000526.1:0-3647 GCA_041578355.1 Acidobacteriota bacterium | reverse complement strand
CGCCCGCCCCGAGCACGATCGACGCCGAGGGATCGAAGATCTCGGCTTGGCGAGAGCCTCCGCCCGCGATCAAGACCCGGCCGTCGAGAAGCAGGGTTGCCGTATGCCCCGATCGAGGATGGATAAGGGGCGTGGAAGGAAAGAACCTTTCTTGGGCTGGATCGTAGATCTCCGACACCCGCAGCCGATTCCCCGAGTTCCCGATTCCCCCGGTGATGAGAATCCGCCCGTCCGCCAAGGGAGTCGCCCGATGGTCGGATCGGCCCTGGCTCATGCCAGGGATCGTCCTGAAGGATCGTGGCGCCGGGTCGTAGACCTCGGCTGTCTGGGAGGGGCGATCCAAACCTGAGATTCCCCCCGTCAACAGAACTTGCCCATTGCCGAGGCGGGTGGCTGTGTGTCCGAATCGGGGTTGGGTGAGGTTTCCGATCTGGCTGAAGAGCGCTTTCTCGGGGTAGAACAGCTCGGCCGACGAGGAGGGGCCGGAGCCCCGATCACCACCGCTGATCAACACCCGTCCATCGGCCAAGAGAGTGGCCGCATGCCCGGTCCGCGGAAATTTCATTTTTCCCAAGATTCGGAGCGTGCCCGGAGCCATCGAAGCTTTGCCGGTTTTGGAGGCGCCCACCACCGAGCCCAACGTGAGCTCTTCGATCTTGGCCCTCCAGCGATGGAGTCCTTCGCGATCCAAGGCCGGAATCGAATCGCGAGTGAGGTCCGCAGGCGGCGGCACCAGATCGGAAAGCCGGCCGTAAACTGCCGGGTGGTGGATCGTGTCGAGTTCGAAGAAAAGTGCCCAGAGGCTGAGGGAATCCTTTCTGCGGGCGCTTTGCAGCGCTACCTCGAGATTTCTTTCGACGTCCTGGCCCTCCTCGAGTCGCTGCAGGGCGTCCTTCAGATCTTCCGGGGCATCTTCGAAAAATGGGATTCCGGGGCCGCGCCGGGGATGAATGCGGCAAGCCGCGCCCGCGGGCACCAGCGACTCGCGGTCTCCCTTCTCGAGCGCGACCCAGCCGGAGGTGACGCTCAAGAGTCCCGACTCGTCCGGCTCGACTCGAAGGGAATAGGCGCAGCCCAGATCCACGGCCAGTGCCGCGGGAGTCTCGACAAAAAAGAGCCTGGGTGGCGCCCAGATGCGAGCGTGAATTTCACCCTGTTCGAGAGCGAGTCTCCGCTCCCGAGAGCCGCTCTTGATGAGCTGAACCCGGGAACCGGGTTCGACATCCACTTCCCCCAGTTCGGCGATCTCGATGCGGGCTCTGGACGCTTCGTCGGTTGTCAACCACTCTCCGACGCCCAACTGTCCTTCCAATTGCAGATCCTGCTCTCCCAAACGAGGCACGCCCTCCAGCCGAACCACCTTCTCCGCCTGTCGTTCGGCGGGCAGGTACCGGTAGACGAGAAACGACGCCATTCCCAGAATCAGTGCGGCCGCCGCCGCGAAACGCCATCGCGAAGGCCGCTGCCGCTCTGAGATTCGATCGAGTCGGCGTTCAACCTCCTGCCAAAGGGTTTCTGGCGCAGTCACGACGGGCAATTCCCCGGCGAACCGCGAGCCCAACTTGATCAGCTCGAACTCTTCCCGGCAGGAACGGCATTGCATGAGGTGCTCTCCGACCTGTCGGGAGTGTGCGGGCGAGAGTTCGCCATGAAGGTAGGCCGAGAGCTCCTTGCCGACGTGATTTTTTTCTCCGCTCATCTTAGTGCCTGTTTGTATGCGGCCAGCCGTTTCCCCAGGATCTTATGGGCCCGATTCAGGCGGGAAGCGACCGTGCCAATTGAACAGCCGAGGGTTTCCGCAATCTCCGAATAGGATAGTTCCTCCATGTAGCGCAAAATCAGAGTCATTCGGAGATTCTCACCCAGCTCGGAAACAGCGGCCGATACGACTCTGCGCAGCTGGGACCGTTGGTAAAGCCGCTCCTGGGAAGCTTCACGTTCCACATTCGGTTCGGGTTCCAACCCGGAGAGGGAAACCGTTCGTTTCGTCTTCCGCTTCGAACTCAAACAGGTATTGACCACGATGCGGTGCAGCCAAGTCGAAAAGGCGGCCTGGTGCCGGTATTGGCCGATGGTCCGAAAGAGCTTGACGAACACTTCCTGGGCAACGTCCTGGGCGGCGGCCTGGTCGGCGCAAAAATGCCGTGCCACGCTGTAGACGCGGTCTTTATGGGTCTCGAACAACTGGCGAAAGGCGGCCCGGTCTCCCGCCTGGCAGGCTTCAATCATCTGCCGCTCGTTCATTTGGGCCCGCAATGCCATCAACACCCATCTTAGACGCGGAAGATAGCGATTTTCTTCTCTGGGGTTTTGGGGTTTTTTGCGGTTTCGGGCTAGGCCTTTGTGGCCGGACTAGTTGCTGCCCGCCGTCGAAGACGATCGCGTGTCTATCGGCCCCTACCGCTCGCACTTCGCATCTCACACATCTCACTTCACCCCTCGCGTTGTTCCGACTTCTTGAGTTTGTGGGCCGCCCACCGTCGAAACGGGAACGCCCGAACGCGAAAGTGAGAGATGAGAGATAAGAAGTTCGATCGGGTTTGAAGTTGACCCGTTTTAGTGGACACCTCGAGATTTGGGAAAGGAGTCCACTTATGACAAGGCAAGACATATCCAGCTGCACGGATCACCGAGCAGAACGGGATAAGGATCCGGGCTTCCCAAGTTTCGTATTTCTTGTGGGTGATTGCCGGGCTCGTGTTGGCGGCTCAGCGACCCAGGGGCGGCTTGGGCGGTGGAGACCCGAGGTTCTTGAGCATCTTTTCGAGGTCCTTCGCCTGTTCTTCGCGCCTGAGCTTCTCTTGCTCTTCTGAACGGCCCGCTTCTTGGCCGACCCTCGCGACCGCTTCAGCCATTCCTGCCTTTTGGTAGGCGTCGATCGCCTCCGGGTATTTCCCCTGCTTTTCGTAAACGAAACCGAGCCGTGTGTGGATGTTGATCCTTGTGCTCCGCTCCTGATCCTTGGCGAGCTCGAGCGCCTTCTTGAGAGGCGCAACCGCCTCCTCGAACTGGTCATTGTTCATATATGCCGTTCCGAGATACAGTCTGGGCAGCCAGGCGTCGGTATTTTTGTCAGCAGCCTGCCGGCAGCGCGAGACTGCCTCGCCATAGAGCCCGGCGCTGATCTCGACTTCGCACGCGAGCAGCAGATTTTCGAAGCTGGGGTTGAGCGCCACCAGGCTTTTGGCGTGAACGGCGGCTTTGCTGTAGGTCTGTTTGCTGGACTCTAGGTCGGGTTGGCTGGCGCTCTTCTTGAGAACGGAGATTTAGGTGCGGAGTATTTCTTCGTCCTTCGGAGCCAGCCGAGTCGCCTTGTCTAGCGCAGCCACGGCCTCCCGCAAAGCGCCGAGGTTCGATGCTATTGCGCCGTATCTGAACAGGACCTGCGCGTCATTGCTAAAGAGCTGGGCGAGCGTCCTATAGTCTTCGAAGGCGCCTGACCTGTTGTTGGACTTGTGCCGCACGTTGCTGCGCCACTCGTAAAAGGATTTCCGTTCCACCAGAGGCAGGGCATTGATGTCGGGCCCCGGCACCTGGTCTAGAACCTTTGCCGCTTCAAGATAGCGCCCGACCCGGGCGTAGGCTCTGCTGAGCGCGATCTTGACCCGGAGGTTGGCGGAATTGAGATCGTGGGCCTTGCGCAGATG
>JBFGHF010000525.1:0-3654 GCA_041578355.1 Acidobacteriota bacterium | reverse complement strand
GGTCGCCGACTCCCGCATCGGCGCCGTCGATGGCCAGAACGACTTCGCCCGTCTCTTCCTCCTCGGGCGTCAAAGGTTGGACCACCAGCAGCTTCTGTCCCTCGAAAGCCGAGTCTTTCTGAGTGGCGATGAGTTCGTCGAGAACCCGGCCGATGATCATGTCTGCTCCTCGTCGCCGAAATTGGAGCGGTCGAGAATCCCCACGATGGAAAGGTCCGAAGGAGTATCGACGGGGTACCAGGGGAAGGAGCCTTCCTTGCCTCGAACGCAAAAGACGTTCTCTCCCGCTCCCGCTCCCACGGAATCGAGCGCCAGTTTCAACTTTCCCTTGGGGTTGCCCTTGCCGTCGATGGGTTGGACCACAAGGATCTTCTTGCCTTCGAGAGTTTCGTTCTTGACGGTGGAAACGACGGTGCCGACCACACGGGCCAGAAGCATGGTTCCTCGACGTTGTTTTGGGCTCCGGGCTTCAGGCTCCGGATTCCTCTACCAGGATCGGTCGGTCCCGCCTAGCCGGCCGAGATCTCGATGCTGTCCACGATGCCGACGATGGAAGAGTCGACCGGGTGGTCGGCCATGCCCGTGGCCATCCGGGCCGAACTGCCGCCGACCACGATCACGGTTTCCCCGGCGCCCGCACCCACGGTGTCGACGCAGACCTGGTAGCCGGTGAGCTTTCCGGTTTCCAACTCGATGGTCTTGACGATCAGCAGTTTTTTCCCGTGAAGTTTCTCGTCTTTGCGGGTGGCCACTACCGTGCCGGCGACTTTTCCGAGGATCATGTCGGGTTGCAGAACGCCCTGGCCCGGCTGGCGGGACAGGGACGCTGGCGAATGGCGTCCTACTTGGGACGGATCGGCAAGCGCTCGTCCAGATTGGCGTGGGGACGCGGGATGACGTGGACGGACACCAATTCCCCGACCCGGCGGGCGGCTGCCGCTCCGGCGTCGGTGGCCGCTTTGACTGCGGCCACGTCTCCGCGGACGATGGCGGTGACCATGCCGCTGCCGATTTTCTCGTACCCCACCAGGGTGACCTTCGCCGCCTTGACCATGGCGTCGGCCGCCTCGATCATGGCCACCAGACCTTTGGTCTCGACCATGCCCAGGGCTTCCATGGAATCAGCCATTTCTTTCTTCTCTCAGTGACGCAGGCCGGGGCCTGATTTACTCGGTGGACAGGGGAAGATCAGACGCCACCTTCCCGGCGGCCCCTCGCCGCTCACACTTTCTCTCGTTCCAAGCGGGAAACGATCCGCTCCACCAACTCCTCGATTTCGAGCTCGGAAACGGCCTCCCGGGCCGATTCCTCGGCCGTCACGGGACAGCCCGCCTGCCGGAAATCCGGGGACGTTATACCATATTTGCCACGCACGTCAAAAAGTTTGTCCACCGCTTCCTTGGAGAGCAGTTGCTGGCGTCCCAGGATCTGGGTGAGCAGCGTGATCTTGGCGTAATGCTCGAGGATTTCCATCTTGAAAAAGGCGTTCTCGAGATGCGGGCCGTAGGTGATCGCGCCGTGGTTGGCGAGCAGCACCGCGTCGTGTTGAGGAACCAGTTCGATGAGGCTGTTGGCCAATTCGTCGGTCGAAGGAGTGCCGTAGGGCGCCACCGGGACGCAGCCCAACGTAACCACGACTTCGGGCATCAGCGCGGCGGTCAGGGGGATGCCCGCGACCGCGTGAGCCGTGGCGTAGACGGGGTGGCCGTGACAGACCGCGCCCACATCAGCGCGCCCGCGGTAGACCACGCAGTGCATCAAAATCTCCGTCGAGATCTTTTTCTCTCCGGCAAGCTGATTGCCGTCCAGGTCGGTGATGACCAGGTCTTCCGGCTTGAGAAAGCCCTTGCACACCCCGGTGGGAGTGGCCAACAGACGGTCGCCCATGCGAATCGACAGGTTGCCTTCGTTGGCGGCAACCAGATCCTTGTCGTAGAGACGCCGGCCGATTTCGCAGATCAGCTCCCTTTGTGCCCACTCCTTCGCCATGGCGGGCTTATTATCGGCGATCGAGCCGACCGACGCCAACCGTTGACGCGGGGGCGGTGTTGCGCTTCTTTCCCAAGAGTTGTGCGCCCTCAAGGAAGAGCGGTGGCAAGCAGCCTGCTGGCGCAGTGGCGTCGAGGCGCACAAGAGGCGCTGCGGGCAACAGATCCATCAGGGCGGCCACGCCCTTCGAGCAGCATTTCCTGTTTCGAGAAGTTCGACAGCAGGCGGCAAGTGCCGCTTTGCGAAGAGGATGCAGGTTTGGCGGCCGGCCCTCTCAAAAAAGAGGTTTTTGGGCGGTGGGGGAGGGTTTCTCCACACCGAAGTGCTGGTAAGCCCGCGGCGTGACGACGCGGCCCCGAGGGGTTCGGTTCAAGAATCCCACCTGGATCAGATAGGGCTCGTAGATGTCCTCGATGGCGTCCTTCTCCTCGGAGATCGCCGCCGAGATGGTGTTGATTCCGACCGGTCCGCCGTTGAACTTCTCGATGATGGTCAGAAGCAGTCGGCGATCCGTCTCATCGAACCCGAAGGAGTCGACGCGCATCATTTCCAGGCCCAGGCAGGCGGTCTGTTTGTCGATGACGCCGTCGGCCCGAACTTGAGCGTAGTCCCGAACACGGCGCAGCAGGCGGTTGGCGATGCGGGGCGTTCCCCGGCTGCGGCGGGCGATTTCGAGGGCGCCCTCGTCGTCGATCGAGACCTCCAGAATCCGAGCCGAACGATGGACGATCGTGGCCAGACTGTCGACGCTATAGAAATCGAGCCGCTGGGGCAATCCGAATCGCCCCCGCAGGGGCGAAGTCAACAGGCCGCTCCGGGTGGTGGCGCCGATGAGGGTGAAGCGAGGGATGTCCAGCTTGATGGAGCGAGCACCCGGCCCCTCTCCGATCATGATGTCGATCTGGAAGTCCTCCATCGCCGGATAGAGGATCTCCTCGATGGCCGGGTGGAGACGGTGGATCTCGTCGATGAAGAAGACGTCGCCCGCCTCCAGGTTGGTGAGGATGGCGGCCAGATCGCCGCGCTTTTCGATGGTGGGGCCCGCCGTTGACTGGAAGTTGACGTCCAACTCGTTGGCCACGATTTGGGCCAACGTGGTCTTCCCCAAACCCGGCGGCCCGAAAAGCAGAATGTGATCGAGCGCCTCTCCGCGGGCCTTGGCCGCCTCGATGGCGATCGAGATCGTCTCCTTGACCTTCGACTGGCTGATGAACTCGTCCAGCCGCCGGGGCCGGAGAGTGTTTTCGACCTGCTTCTCCTCTTCGGAAGGTTGGCCGGTGAGAATTCGGTTGTCTTCGTTCATCCTCTAGCCCGAGATCCGCTTCAACGCGGCACGCAAGAGTTCGTCGAAAGGCTTTTCGCCCTCGCCTTGAGCGGCGCCTTTCACGGCCTTTTCAGCCAGGTTGCGGGGGTAGCCGAGATTGACCAAGGCTGACACCACGTCGGCCTGCATTTGGGAGCGAGACCCAACCCGAGCCGTCTCCAGTTCGGGGAGGAGCCGACTCATTTTCTCCTTGATTTCCAGCACGATCCGCTCGGCCGTCTTCTTGCCGATACCAGGAATGCCCGTCAGCCGAACCAAGTCCTCCTGGGCAACCGCCCGCGCCAGTTCCTCCGCCGGAAGCCCGGAGAGGATTGTGATCCCCAGCTTCGGTCCGATGCCGG
>JBFGHF010000524.1:0-3658 GCA_041578355.1 Acidobacteriota bacterium | reverse complement strand
AAGAGGATGACGGTGACGGGCACCCGCTCCAGCTGCTGGAGATCGAAGAGCTCCACCATGACCTGGCGGAACTCTTCCAACTCCGAAAGAAGCCTCTTGGAAATGCTCTTGGAGGCGTTGCCGACCGCTTCGAAGTGGGGAGTCCGGAAAGAGAACCACTTGTCGGCCGCCAAGACGGTTCCGGCCCACCAAAACACCACGCAGAGCAAGACCGAGGCCGCGGCAATCATTCGGCTCTTGGCAGCGCCAAGCATGGGCTCGCTCCTGAGTTTCGGCGGCTCCCGGCGATCGGGGCCGTCGCCGAGAATTTTAGAGTGTCGTTTGAAAGGTTGCCAGGTGCCTTCGGGCAATCCAACGCAGCGGGTGGACGGGGGGAATCCTCCGAACGGGGAACCCGAGCCAGGACTCTGCAGGGCTGAGATCCCGAGAGGAGCTCTATCTCTCCACCACGATCCTGCCCGTCGAGCCAAGCGCCTCCATCAACTCTCCGGGCTCGTCCGTCCCCACCCGGAATCGCTTTCCGTTGGAGAGACTCAGCTCCACGGCGTCCAGACCGGAGACGATCCAAATCCAGCCCTGCGGGGTGAGGCGTATCCCGTAACCGAAGTACCAGCGGTGGCGGGCCTGACGCACCGACTCGACCGTCCGCAGCGGGATCTTCTTGCGGATCAAACCGATTCCGAAGCGCAGGGTGAGGTTTTCCTGGTCGACTTCCACGGTCAGGGAGTGAAACAGAAGAGCCAGAATCGCCATGGCGAGAATGACGAAGGGACCCGGCCAGAAGGGAAACTCCAACATCAGACCAACCACGAAGAGCGATACGCCGACTGTCACCGCCAGCGTGACTTTCCCGAGCTGGGTGTGCTGGTAAACAAACATGGGATGCTCCCATTCCGATCCCGAAATCCGAGAGCGACCGTATGATTTACGGCCGGCGCCTGCAGATCATTCAACAGTCGCGCGAATCCGAGAACCTTCCGAAAGGAATCTCGAAGACGGGAGACACCTGACAGAGACTCCGGCTACAATCCAATTCCAGCACCGATGGATTCCGAGAAGAAGGCCATGCCGATCCCCTTCGAGGGTCGGCTGACGCGCGACGAATTCTTTCTGTTTCAAAAGGTCGTCACTCCCCGCTGGTTCTACAATGCTTGGTGGGTGCCTTTGGGGTTGCTGGCTCTTCTGTCTTCGATTTCCCTCTTCCTCCTCTCGTCGGGCGACTCTCGACTGGAAGGTGGTGGGCCGCTCTGGGACTTGCTGCGCGGCGGCTTGGGCCTGCTGATCATGACGGTTGCCTTCTTCGTCCTTCCTCGCCTTTCGGGTTGGAACGATTGGAAACGCAATCGGCGGCTTCAGGATCCGGTCGAAGGACTTGTCGACGAAGACGGAGTCGAGTGGAAGAGCAGCCATTTCAGCGCGTCGCTCGACTGGGAGGATTTTCTTCGATATCGGTCGGGCGAAACCATGGTGGCCCTCTTCACCGCCCCCCGCCAAGCACTCTACTTCCCCCGCAGTTTCTTCGGCGGCGAACCCGCCTGGCAAAAATTCAGGAGGTTGGTGGCGGAGAAGCTGGCGAGAAAATGAGGGTAGGTTCGCGGGTCGTTGGGATGCGGGTCTCGATCTTCCTCCGCGTCCCTCGGCGGTTCTGCGTCCTCCGCGGTGGAACCCTCACCGAAAAGACGGGTTCAAGCGAATCGTAGGCTCGTGGGCTGGTTCCGCGGATCAGCGAAACACGGAGCCGCTCCAATCGCGGAAGACGGAAGACAGAGGACGGAAGACACAGGACGGAAGACGCAGCCCGGAGCTCAGGCGTAGATGCGACGGGCGCGCAGGGTCGCCAGACGGCTGACCAAGAGCAGCGTCAGCGCCAGAGAGATCCAGATGATGCCCTCCAGATTCGCCATGCCGCGCGACAGAGCCAGGAGGAGCATGATGGCCGCGGCAGCATTGGCGAAGAAGCTCGGAGACAGCCAGGGGAAATGACGCTGCCCGACGACTGCGAGAGGCGTGCGGCTGCTCAGCGACATTCCGACTGCAATCAAGGACGTGTTGATCAGAAAGTAAAGCATTGTCCCTAAACCAACGACCAGGAAGAACTGAGGGCGCAGCAGATCGCGGGCTGGCTCGAAGGGTCCGTGGACGCCCGAGAAGAAGGCGGTCACAGCCAACACCGTGATCGGAACCTGGGCCATGTTGAAGAGGTACCGCTCCACGGTCTTGACCCGGAAGCGGAAGCAGGTGACCAGCGCTTCCACGGCAGCCAACAGAATTGCCAGGGCGGCGCCATTCAATAGAAACGCGATCAAGATGAAACAATCCGCCACGGTCACCGTCACAGAATTCCGCTGAGAACGAGAGAAGGAAAGCTTGACGCCCGCCAGGCTCGCAACGACGACCAGAAGCGCGAACCAATGCCAGTGAGGAGCGCCCTGATCCAAAACGGAGACCAGCTTCCAGGCGAGCAAAGCCAGACCGACGACGATGACCCCCCAGATGTAGGTCGAACCCGCCAGCGGTGTCGCGGCCGCCTCTTTGATTCCGTCTTTGGGCTGAACTCGGGTGGGGTTGCTCATTGGTCCCCCCGATAGTCGTGGGTGATCGCCGAATCGGGGGTCACCCCTCCACTGGTCCAGAAGACGGAGTCGGAGAAGAAGCTGGCGTTCGAGTCCGAGGAGAGCACCGAGTCGGACCACAGGACCGAGTCGGACCACAACACTGAAGCGGTCCAGAAAACCGAATTCGTCCACAAGAACGAGTCGCTCCAAAGCACCGAATCGCTCACCGTCGTCGGCAAACCGGAATCGAAGGTTTGCCAGAGAACGCTGCCGGGGTTGAAGATTGAATCGGCCCAGCCGATCCCGCCATCCCAGCTCAGATGGCTCTCCCAATCAACCCCACCCCCCCAAGCGAAGGGAGGAGAAGCAACCAGATCGCTGTATGCGAGCATGTCGGCGACGGCTAGGGCGCCGCCCGACCAGACGGTGTCGCCGTTGAGATCCCAATACGGATCGACCTTCTGCTTGACGACCAGGTCTTCGAAATCCAATTCCTTGGCCATCAAAGTCGAAGTCAGTGCGTTGACGAGGCCATTTCCCTGTACGAGCAGATGAGGCTGGGTGAGCTTGATGGCGTTGAGCACCAGGATGGCCTTGGCCAGTCGGGGCGTCAGCTTGCTGTTGGCTTGCAGCATCAATGCCGCCGTCCCGCTGACAAAGGCCGTCGCCATGCTGGAACCGCTCAAGGAAATGTGATGAAAGTCAATTCGTAGATCGGGGTAGTCGTTTTGGAGAACGCTCTCCTTCCCCAGGAGAGAACCGATGGCGTTAGCCGGAGCCGACAAGTCGGGTTTGAAGAGCCCGTCCAGGTATGTGGGCCCGCGCGAACCGTAGCTGGTGGCGATGTCGTCGTCGTGCCCCGGAGTTCCCCGCGTATTGATCGATCCCACCGTGATCACCGAAGGGCAGTTGCCCGGATTGGTGATCGAGCCCCAAAGCTCCGGGTAGTCGTCGGTCTTCCCCAGGTTGCCCGCCGAGACGACGGTGATGATGCCGGCGTCGACCATCTGATCCACCGCCTGGCAGAGGATGTCGTTCTGGTAGGAATCCCGGGCGGGCCGGCCCAGCGAGAGATTGGCCACGCCGACTTTGTATGTTTCTTT
>JBFGHF010000523.1:0-3673 GCA_041578355.1 Acidobacteriota bacterium | reverse complement strand
CTCGGAGCTGTAGCCGATCGGCGTGCGATAGATCTTACAGGAGGCGAAAAGACGTTTGAGGTGGTCGTCGAGGCGGAACACCTCGGCGCCGCGTTTGGTCTTGTAGCAGCGGATCCCTTCGAACCAGGAGGTGCCGTAGTGCAGGGCGTGCGCCATGACGTGGATGTTGGCGTCATCCCAGTCGATCAGCTTGCCGTTCCGCCAGACCTTTTCTGCTCGTATCGACATACTCCCAGAATAGTTTTTTGGGGCCGGGTTAGTCAATTTGAACGTCTTCCGTCTTTGCTCCTCCGTCGACCGTAAACTTGAACGGTTCCGTGTTCGGGATTCCGTGTTGAGCGTTCCCGGATTGGGAATCTGGAAAATCGTAACTCGAGGCGAGCCGCAGCGATCCATTCCGATCCCGATCCCGAGTCCTCCCCTAAGGCGCCGGGGATCGCGATCGTCTGCGCACAATGTGGACGGAACGGGTTATTCTATTGGTTTCCTGAGTGGGAGAATTGCCCCAACTGAAGACGGAGTAGCTAGACACGATGGCAAAACTGGACTTTCCCGCGCTCGAACGCCGCATCCTGGAATTCTGGGAACGGGAGAAATGCTTCGAGCGACTGCTGCAGAAGAACCGGGACAAACCACGCTGGTCGTTCATCGACGGACCGATCACCGCCAACAACCCGATGGGAGTCCACCACGCTTGGGGGCGCACCTACAAGGACGTTTTCCAGCGCTATCACGCCATGAAAGGTCGCCAGCTGCGCTACCAGAACGGCTTCGACTGCCAGGGATTGTGGGTCGAGGTCGAAGTCGAGAAGGAACTGGAATTCCAGTCCAAGCGCGACATCGAGGACTACGGAATCGGCCCTTTCGTCCAAAAATGCAAGGAGCGGGTGCTCAAGTTCGCCGACATTCAGACGCAGCAGTCCATCCGGCTGGGCTATTGGATGGACTGGGACGATTCCTACTTCACGATGTCGGACGAGAACAACTACACCATCTGGCAATTCCTCAAACGCTGTCACGAAGCGGGCTATCTCTACCACGGTTGGGACTCGATGCCCTGGTGTCCCCGCTGCGGAACCGGCATCTCGCAGCACGAGATCTCCAACGAGGAGCGCCCCGAACTGACCCATACCTCGCCCACGGTCCGATTCCCGCTGCTGGACAGGGAGAACGAGTACCTCCTGGCCTGGACGACCACCCCTTGGACCCTCACCTCCAACGTGGCCAGTGCGGTTCATCCCGAATTGACCTACGTCAAAGCATCTCAAGGCTCGGCCGTCTACTACCTGATCGAAGAGCGGCTGGAAACCGTGGTGGGGAAAAAGGGTCCCTTCAAGGTGCTGGAGAGGATGCCGGGCGAGGCCTTGGTCGGCTGGGAATACAAGGGGCCCTTCGACGAGCTTCCGGCTCAAGAAGGGGTGCGCCATCGCGTCATCCCCTGGAAGGGTGTCGGCGCCGAGGAGGGAACGGGAATCGTCCACATCGCGCCGGGTTGCGGAAAAGAGGACTTCGAGCTGGGCAGGGAGTTCGATCTGCCCTCGATCGGCCCGATCGACGAAGGCGGGATCTTCGTCAGCGGATTCGGACCCCTCCAAGGCAAGCACGCAGCCGAGGTCGCCCCCGAGATCCTGGAGTCTCTGCGAGACAAGGACATCCTCTACGACGCCGAAGAATACACCCACAAGTATCCGATCTGTTGGCGCTGCAAGACACCCCTGCTCTTTCGGCTCGTCGACGAATGGTTCATCTCGATGGACGAACTGCGACACCGCATCATCGAGGTCACCAAGCAGACGCAGTGGATCCCCGAGCACGGGCTCAAGCTGGAGCTCGACTGGCTCGAGAACATGCACGATTGGATGATCTCCAAGAAGCGTTATTGGGGGCTTGCTCTGCCCATCTACAAGTGTGAGGAGTGCTCCAACTTCGAGGTCATCGGAAGCAAGGAGGAGTTGCGCGAGCGGGCCGTCGAGGGCTGGGATGAGTTCGAGGGAAACTCGCCCCACCGCCCCTGGGTGGACGCCGTCAAGATCGCCTGTTCGAGTTGCGGAAAACCGGTGAGCCGCATCCCCGACGTGGGCAATCCCTGGCTCGACGCCGGGATCGTCCCCTACTCGACCCTCCACTACAACCACGACCGCGAGTATTGGGAGAAGTGGTTCCCCGCGGACTGGATCTCCGAAAGCTTTCCGGGTCAGTTCCGCAACTGGTTCTACGCCATCCTGGCGATGAGCACCGTCATGGAGAACCGCCCTCCCTTCAAGCTGATCTTCGGCTACCAGCTGATGAAGGACGAAGCGGGCGAGGAGATGCACAAGAGCAAGGGCAACGCCGTCGACTTCAACGATGCGGCGGAACGCGAGGGTGCGGACGCCATGCGCTGGCTCTTCGCCTCGCACAACCCCCAGCAGGACCTTCGTTTCGGTTACAACCGCATCCACGAAGCGCGGCGGGAGTTTCTGGTCCTGTGGAACGTCTACACCTTTTTCAACACTTACGCGCCCATCGACAACTTCGATCCCTACGCCCAGCAGATCCCGGTGCAGGAGCGATCCGATCTCGACCGCTGGATCTTGAGCCGTCTCGGGCGACACGTTGAGGAGACTCGAGAAGGCTACGAAGCCTACGCGGTTCATCAGGTCATGCGCGACGTCAACCTCTTCATCGGCGACCTTTCTCGCTGGTACCTGAGGCGCAGCCGTCGCCGGATTTGGAAGAGCGCCAACGACCAGGACAAGTTGGCGGCCTACCAGACGCTCTGGGAGTGTCTGGAAATCGTCAACCGGCTCTTGGCCCCGATCATTCCTTTCGTCTCCGAGGCCATTTACCAGGATCTGGTCAAGCGCTACGACCCCGACGCTCCGCTCAGCGTCCATCTCTGCGACTTTCCGGCGGCGGGCGAAATTCCGGTCGACGAGGAGCTGCTGGAGTCGATGCAATGGGTCCAGGCCATCGTCGAACAGGGTCACTCCGCTCGTCAGAAGGCGGCCCTCAAAGTGCGGCAACCGCTGGCCCAGGTCTGCGTGGTGCTGCCCAAAAGGCAAGACCCCGGGCGGTTGGAGTCGTTGACTCCTCTGATCCTGGATGAACTCAACGTCAAGTCGGTGCGCTTCACGGACGATCCCGGCGAGTTCTTCGAGGAGTCCTTTCACCTCGACGGCAAATTGGGGAAACCGGTCTACAAACAGCACTTCAATTCGCTTCGCGACGATCTGGCCTCCATGGACCCGACGGAAGCCAAAGCCAAGCTGGGGCGGGACGAGCTCGTACTCGAGGCGGGAGGCCAGACTTTTCAGATTCCGGCCGAGTACGTCCGCGTCGAGAAGGAGGCCCGGGAGGGATGGGAATTCGCCGAGGGGGAAACGGTCACCGTCGCCCTCTCCACGGACCTCGACGACGACCTCCGGCGCGAGGGCCTGGTGCGCGACCTGGTCCGTCAGGTCCAGATCCTGCGCAAGAAGGCCGACCTGGAAGTCGACTGCCGCATCCTCCTCCACTACTCCACCGACGACTGGGCCGCCGAAGCCGTGGAAGAGCACCGCGACTACATCGCCGAAGAGACGCTGGCCAAGGAGATCCAGCGGGGGACCGACAACCTTGAGACCCCGCACGAGGTGGGATTGGGCGACCACCGTTTCGAGATCGCCTTTGATCCCGTTGCCGCGGATTGAGG
>JBFGHF010000522.1:0-3678 GCA_041578355.1 Acidobacteriota bacterium | reverse complement strand
GGGTTTCCAATACTAGTTTAAGAAGTCCGCCGATTGGCAGAGCTTTCGAAACAGGGGCACTGTCGAATTCCTTCAGCCCGGCAATCGCTCGCTAAGCAGGCAGTGGCGACTTGGGTTAGTGTCGTCCTGGAGAAAGGGTTTAGGCCGATTCGGCGAGGTCGTTTTTCGGAACCCGATTTAGATTTCTTCAAGTTTCTTCAAAAAAGTCCTTGACTCCGTACCCTGGTACGGACTGTAGGCTTGTTTCGGGCGAGGCTAAAAGGCCCGCTGGGGAGAGTCGACGAATGAGCGCAAGAACCATCGGCCGGCTGGCGCGCGAGGTCGGAGTCAATGTCGAGACCATCCGTTACTACCAGCGCAAAGGGCTGCTGGACAAGCCGGAGCCTCTCTATGGCAAGTGGCGCCATTACAACGCGGAAGCTTTGATGGCGCTCCGCTTCATCAAGCTAATGCAGAGACTCGGGTTTAGCCTGCGCGAGATCAAGGAGCTCCTCGCCTATTTTCCCGACATGGAGGGCTTCTGCCAAAGAGCCGGCCGAGCCGCCGCCTTGAAGATCTCCCAGCTGGAGCAGGATATTCGCAGGCTGAGCCGGGTCAAGAAACTGCTGGGCGACCTGGCCGAAACCTGCTCGCAGGGAGGCGACCCGAGCGAGTGTCCCGCCTGGAAGGCGTTACTTGGGGAGTTGGACTGAAGCCCTTGGGACTCGGAAAAAACAATCTGTCTTGGGAAGGACGAAAGGAGCCTGCAAAAATGAATGGGAAAAGACGACTTTTGGCCGTTTTGCTTGTGATCGGAATTAGTTCCGTCCTATTCGCCGTCAAAAGCCATTCGGTTGAGGGTGGATTCGGTCTCTGCGGAGATTTCTGTCAGCGTCTGGGCTGCAAACAGAAGAAAAGCCTGCACGGGCCTTCGGCGAATCAGGCCCGCACCGAAGCGGATCAGAGAACAGTCGAGGCGCCAGACGCCTGTCAACTCTCGGATGGTGAGTTTGGGGAGCGCATAGGGCTTGTCCGTGAGCTTTACAGCGGTGTCGTTAGCACCAGGGAGCTGGAGGACGGATACGAATTGACCTTTCCCGGCGAAGCGGTCTGGGGAGAAAAGCTCTTCAATTTTGTTCGCGCTGAGCGCCAGTGCTGTCCATTCTTCCTCTTCGAGCTCAAGTTCGAGCCGCACCGCGGTCCGATTCGGCTGTCACTGCGCGGTGGAGCCGAAGTCAAGGAATTCCTCGACAATTTCACAATGCCTGCGGCCAGCTGAGCGGGGGGCCGGAACCCCTAGACGGCAACAGGAGCCAGTACCTTACTGGTCGGACATTAAGGCCGCCTCCAGGACCGGGTCTCGTCCCTCGAAGAATCTTTCGAGTTCAGGGGGATCAAGAGATCGGGGAGCAGCACATCCCTCTCGAATCCGGATATCAGCTCCCAGAAGAAGGTCGAGATCCGGACTTGGATGCCCGAGAAGGGCAGAAGAGTTGTCGGAGCCAACGTCGAAGAACCGCAGCACTCCGGCGGCATTGAAGCCCCGCCGCGCAAAGCAGCGGTCGTCGCCTTCACTTCGGCCGCCATGGGGCCAATTGCTTTGGCTGCCTGGGTCGCTGCTGCCGGCACCCCGATCCCCTCTCTCAATTCCATTCCGGCGATGACCATCCCCAATTTCATTTGCGCCGCGATCGCATCTTTGGCGGTCAGAATGATCTATCAGTTGGGGACCGACTTGGCCAAGGCGCGGCAAATGGGGCGCTATCGGTTGGAAAGCCTCTTCGGGCGCGGAGGCATGGGAGAGGTGTGGCTGGCCAGACACCGGACGCTGGCTCGCCCCGCCGCCATCAAATTGTTGCGGCCCTGGATCTGGGGTGGCGACTCGGACATGACGGTGCTGAGACGCTTCGAGCGGGAAACCCAGGTTACTGCAGGCCTTTCCTGCCCCCACACGATACGTCCATACGACTTCGGCAGAAGCCAGGACGGGACCTTCTATTACGTCATGGAGTTGCTCGACGGCATCGATTTGGATTCACTCGTCCGGCGCTTCGGCCCGGTCGCTCCCGAACGGGCCGTCCTCTTCCTCCAACAAGCATGCTGCTCCCTGGCCGGGGGATCGGGCTTGCCCTGCTGGTCGTCATCTGCCTGATTCCGGTCCCACCGACAATCGAACCGATCCGGCCCCGGGAGAGCACCCGCTACTGGACCATGTCGAAGGGGTACACCATCGCCTACACGCACCTTCCTTCCTCGCTTGGCGGGCAGGCGCCGCCCATCATCTTCCTCCCTGGTGGACCGGGCGGATACATTCACTCCTCGATGATCGAGGTCATGCGACGATGCGAGGTTGTAAGGGGCTGTCTAAAAGCGCTTCCCGACCCACGGGAAGCAGGTAGAATCACGCCATGACGGTAGACAGGTATCCGGCGCTTCGGCCCGTCGATCCCAGCGGCCGCGCCCCCCGATCCTCGTTCTACAGGTCTTTCCTGGTGGGAGTGGGCCTGGGCCTCGTCGGCGCCGTCTTCGGGATCTTGATCGCCCGCTACGGCTTCGATTTCGTCGACCTTGGAGAGGTCGGATTGCTGGGCGTGGTGGTCTTCATTCTGGGGGCGTTTCCGATTTTCTTCCTGTGCGTGTTGGTGCATGAGTTGGGGCACCTTGTTACGGGATGGTTGGCGGGCTTCCGCTGCTTGGGGCTCATCTTGGGACCGATCGAAGCGAAGCGCGACGACGACAAGCTCTCCGTCAAATTCAACAGCGATTCGCCGTGGGCGGGCGGTTTCGCTCTCTGCGTCCCACAAAGCACCGAAAACCTGGTGCGGCGGACCTTTCTGCTGGTAGCCGGAGGACCGGGCGCAAGCCTGCTTGGTGCCGCCGCCGGCTGGGCGTTCGTTTGGATGACCACCTCGGGTTCGGGTTCCGTTTCCTCCCTCCTCCAGGCTTGGATAGCGCTCTTCTCCGCAATTTCGCTTTTTCTGGCGACGGCCTCCCTCGTCCCCAGTCGGGCGGGGCGGTTTCTGAGCGATGGAGCGCGCCTGTTGCGGCTTGCACGGGGGGGACTTCGTGCTCGCCGAGATGCGGCTTTGATGGCGCTGGTGGGACTCTCTTTCTCCGCGCTGCGTCCCCGGGACTGGCCCCAGGATCTCATCCAGGAGGCGCGTCAGTCCCAGGGGTACGCCCCATTTCAGGCTGCCGCGGAGCTTTTTTCCTACTATCACGAAATCGATCGAGATCGGCCGGAGAAGGCAGCCGTGCATCTGCAGAGTGCGCTCGATCTGCTTCCTCAAATAGCTCCCGCAATGCAAGGCGCCTACGCCATCGAGGCCGCCTTTTACGACATCGCGTTGCGGCAAGACAGCGGATCGGGCCGGAGGTGGCTCGAGCAGGCTCGAGGACAGATGTTCGCCGATCAGAAAACCTTCGAATTGGTCAAATCACTGCTCGCATATTCGCGGAACCCGTCGCCCGCCGCCCGTTCCGCCGTCGAAACCTGCCTCGAAAACCTCCCCGATTCTCGCGGCCCGGCCCGCGCCCGCAAGGAATGGACGCGGGAGGCGCTGGCCCGCTGGCCAGGCTGACCTGGCTATGCATTTGCGGTCACAGGCGCCCAGCCTGGCGTCTTATAATGCCCTGATTGGGCGGCAGGTTCCGCCGCTCCGATGTTGAAACGGAGGAACTATGGCTCGAGTTGATTTC
>JBFGHF010000521.1:0-3683 GCA_041578355.1 Acidobacteriota bacterium | reverse complement strand
GCGTTTTCGGATCTTCATCAGTCGGTCTTCACTATAGTGGGTGATGTTTTCGCCCTCGACCCAGATTTCTCCCTGGTCGGCCTGCTCCAGTCCGATAATCAACTTCAGGATGGTAGACTTTCCCGAGCCGCTGCCTCCCAGGATGATCTTCGTTTCACCCGCCCGGACTTTCATGGAAAACTCCTGGAGCACGGGCTCGTCATAGGCCTTGCTGACGTTGTCGAACCGGATGGACATCATCAGCGCAGCTCCAGGATGATTTTGCTGATGAAGAAATCGGCAACGATCACCAGAATGGAGGCCGTGACGACCGCCTGAGTGGTGGTTTTGCCCACACCCCGGGTGCCTCCCCGCGTTCGGAGCCCGAAGTAACACCCCACCATACCGACGATGAATCCGAAGGCCACCGGCTTGACCAGTCCTTCGAGGGCATTGTTGTAGTCCAGCGAGCGCATCGCCGTGCTCCAGTAGAGGGAAGTGTTGAGCTGGAGCGTGTAGGAGGAAACGATCCACCCTCCGATCAGACCGAACAGATCGGCGACGACCGTCAACAGCGGCAACATGGTCGTACAAGCGATCATGCGCGGCGTCACCAGCTTCTTGGTGGGGTCGGTCCCCAGGGCCCGCATCGCGTCGATCTGTTCCGTGACGACCATCGAGCCCAGTTGTGAGGCGATTCCCGAGCCCACTCGGCCGGCCAACATCAAGGCCGTCAGAACGGGTCCCAGCTCCTTCACCAGGGTCAACGAAACGAGTTGCCCCGTCACGTTGACGGCTCCGAAGGCCCGCAGGGAGGCCGCCGTCTGAAGGGCCAGCACGCCGCCCGTGAAGAAGCCCGTCAGGATAATGATGAAAAGGGAACCGACGCCGATGACGTCCATCTGATTGAAGGTGTCCTGAAAGTATCGGGGACGGCGAAAGAGGTTGGCGATGGCCTGGACGCAAAGGATCGTGAAGTCCTGAACCTCCTGAACAAACCACACTAAGAGCTTCATGATAATCCTTGCATCGGCAGCTTCTGGGAGGAGTCAACCGAAAGCTCGAACCGGCAATTCGTAGTGTTACACTAATAGTTTAGCGTTTCGCAAGATCGACTCGGCGGCTGGGGATCGCTCACATCCCACGCAGCCTGAAATCCGGAGACCTTTGGCCGTCGTCGACGGAGGGGCGGGCGGAACGCTGCGAACGATGATTCTACCGATCTTGAAGTACGGGGCGCCGGAGTTGCTTCGTAAGAGCGAACCGGTCACGGAGTTCAACCGAGAACTGAAGACCCTGGCAGACAACATGCTGGAGACGATGTACGCCGCCCCTGGAGTGGGCTTGGCCGCTCCTCAAGTCGGAGTCAACCGGCGGCTCATCGTCATCGACATCGACCATGACGGCGAAGAAGGCGGACCGTTCGTCCTGGTCAATCCGACCATCACGGATGAATCCGGAAGTCAACAGAGCGAAGAGGGTTGTTTGAGCATCCCCGGCTTCACGGCCCGGGTGGAGAGGCCGGGACGCGTGGTTGTGGAAGCTCGCGACCTGGAGGGGGAGCCGATCAGCCTGCAAGGGGTCGATGTCTTGGCCGTGGTGCTCTGCCATGAGATCGACCATCTGGACGGCATCCTCTACCTGGAGCGCATTTCGCGCATTCGACGAGAGATCATCAAGCGAAAGATCAAGAAGATGATGCGGGCGGGAACCTGGTAGTGACTCGAGTCGTTTTTCTGGGAACCCCCGGCTTCGCCTTGCCCACTCTTCGAGCCCTCCATGATTCCGATCAGGTGGAATTGGCGGGCGTCTTCACCCAACCGGACAGGCCCGCGGGCCGGGGACGTCGGCTGGCGCCGCCTCCTGTCAAGAGGCTGGCAACGGAATGGGGAGTGCCGGTCTGGCAGCCGGAGCGTATCCGCGGCAATCATCACGCTCTGGAACTGGTGGAGCGGAGCGGAGCCGACGTAATGGTGGTGGCGGCATTCGGCCAAATCCTCCCCGCGGAGTTCTTCCAGCTTCCCCCTTGGGGAACCCTCAACGTCCATGCTTCGATCCTCCCTCGCTACCGCGGAGCGGCCCCCGTGGTTCACGCTCTTCTCGACGGAGCGGCCGTGAGCGGGGCGACGATCATGAAGATCGATGAGGGATTGGACACGGGTGACATCCTGGCCACTGCGAGGGTCGCCATCGGACCCGAAATGAATGCGGGAGAGCTGGAGGAGTTGATCGCCCAAGAAGGTGCGGAGCTGCTGCTGCGAGTCCTTCCGGATTATCTGGCGGGGAGACTCGTCCCTCATCCCCAGGACTCGGAACAGGCCAGCTACGCACCCCGCGTCAAGCCCCAAGACTGCCGCCTCGACTGGGGCCTGCCGGCGGCCGATCTGCACAACCGGATTCGCGCTTACAATCCTCGGCCGGGCGCTCGCACCCGTTTTCGCTCCGAGTCTCTGAAGATCTGGCGCAGTCGACTGCCGTCGGTCGATGAAGAACCGCTCTCGGAGGCTCCCGGCGCCATCCTGGGATGGACGCCGGAAGGCGTACGAGTTGCCTGCGGGGACCGGCGGCCGCTCGAACTCGTGGAACTGCAGCGGCCGGGCCGCGGGCGGCTCTCCGCCGCCGACTTTGCCAACGGGGTCTCCCTGCGGGTGGGAGAGGCTCTTGGCTGAAAGCAGCGCGCGAGAGGTCGCCGTTCGTTTTCTTCTGCAAATCGAAAGCGGGGCGCACGCCGACGAACTCGCCCGGATTGCGAGTTTCCGGGCATTGTCGAGGCGCGACCGGGCTTTGGCGAAAAAGCTCGTCTACGGCGTCCTCCGCAACCGGCGCCGACTCGATTTCTACGCCGACAATCTTTCCAGGTTGCCCCTGTCCCGACTCGACAGGGAAGTGCTCTGGGTGCTGCGCTCAGGCCTTTTCCAGCTGGAGCAACTCCGCTCCCCCGAGCGCGCCGTGGTTCACGCCAGCGTCGATCTTTGCCGCAGATTGAAGGTCGCTTCGGCCGCGCCTTTCGTCAATGCCGTGCTTCGTGCGTTCCTGCGCCGAAAGCCCGCTCTGCCGGACGGCCTTGACGCCGAGTCATTGTCGATCGTCCACAGTCACCCGGTGTGGCTGGTCGCGCGCTATTTGAGCCGCTACGGATTGGAGGGGGCGCGCGCCTTGATGGATCGCAACAACAGCGAAGCTGAACATGCCCTCTGGGTGAATCCCTTCAAAACCAGCTTCGACGATTTTCAGCGGAGATTGCGGGAGGAGGCCGTCGAACATCGAGTCTACTCTCCGTTGGAGAATTGTCTGATCGCACCCGCCTCATTCGTCACCCATCCCCTCTACGAGTCGGGTCATGGCTTCTTCATGGACATTGCCAGTCAGCAGGTGGCTTCCATACCCCCGCTGTCGGGGGTGAAGAACATCGCCGACGCCTGTGCCGCCCCCGGCGGAAAGGCTTTTCTGCTCGCCGCCCGCTGCAAAGGGGGCTGCCGCATCGTTTGTAGCGATTCCAACCTCAACCGGCTTTCGGAACTGCGCCGTCGGGCGCGGCTTTACGGCATTCCGGGACTCCATCTCCTGCTTGCCGACTGGTCCGACGCGGTCCCTTTCCGTCTTGGATTCGACCTTCTGCTGGTCGACGCCCCGTGCAGTGGTCTCGGGACCTTGCGCTCACGGCCCGACATCCGCTGGAAAGTACTCGAGGAGGACCTGCAGCG
>JBFGHF010000520.1:0-3686 GCA_041578355.1 Acidobacteriota bacterium | reverse complement strand
TCTGTCATGGTGCCGCAGCCGGTTTTTCACCCCTTCGCAGGTTCAGTCTGCATCGTATGAGCGCACCCCCGGAACGGTGTGCCGCGATAGAATAGAGGGGCAGGATGGCAGACGGAAGGCGATAAACCAGAGGTGCCCTTTCTTGTGGAGTTGACTCCATGACGGAATTCAAGAACATCCTTTTTCCCACCGACTTCTCCGAACCCGCCCACATCGCTCAAGCACACGCTCTGCACTTGGCCGGACGCATGGGAGCCAGTCTGAGCTTGCTCCATGTGCGCACCATCCACGGGGACGACCCCGCGGAACTATCGCGGGGATTGAAGGAATGGGCCAAGACTTCGGGAATACAGCTCGAGTCGCAGCCTTCCGCCGGTAGCTCTTCGGCGATCGTCATGAGAGGTTCGGCACGGGTGGGAGAGGCGACGATCAAGGCAAGCGCAAGAGTCGTTCGCAATGTTTCCCCCGCCGCCGGCATTCTCGACTTCTTGAAAGAGCAGCCCATGGATCTGGTGGTCATGGGCACGCACGGGCGTTCCGCCCTGGCCCACTTTCTGCTGGGGAGCGTGGCCGAAAAGGTGGTCCGGCACTCGCACTGCCCGGTTCTGACCGTGGGGCACGCACGGGAGAAGTCGAAGCCGGAGTACAAAAGCATACTCGTCCCGGTGGACTTCTCCGAGCATTCCGAGAAAGCCGTCCGGATCGCAAAGGGGCTGGCCAGGACCTTCGGCGGCAAGCTCCAGCTCCTGCACGTCATCGAACAGGAGATCCACCCCGCCTATTACGACATCTGGCGCGAATCGCTGGAAAAGGCTCTTCCGCAGATCGAAAAAGACGCCCGTCTGGCGCTGCAGAAAACCCTGGGTGACGGCGCGGGAGACGAGATAGGCGTCCACGTCAAAGTCGGAGAAAAGGCGGCTCACCGAGAGATCGCCGAGTTCGCCTCGGCCCAAGGTGTGGACCTGATCGTCATGGCCACCCATGGACTGGCGGGACTCGACTACGTGCTCCTGGGCAGTACGACCGAGCGGGTGGTGCGGATCGCCAACTGCCCGGTCCTGACGATCAAATAGCTCGCAGGCGTAGTCGTGCACTACGTCGAACCTCCTCAACCTCGTCGCACGCCGGCGCTTGCGATATAATTTCCCTTTTTCGGCACGCTCCGAGAACACTTCGGGGGGCCGACGAACCAGGACTCAAGACCGTGAAAAAAGACCTCGAGCGCTTCCGGGAACTTTCCCGAGAGATAACCGATCTGGGGAGCATCCTCTCCACGCTCAGCTGGGACCAGGAGACCATGATGCCTGCCGCGGCGGGGCCGTTCCGGGCCCGCCAGATGGCAACCCTGAGCGCCTTGCACCACCAAAAACTGACCGCTCCCGAATTCGGGGAGCTGCTCGAGAAGTTGGCTGACGCCGAGTTGGACACCTGGCATGCAGCCAGCGTTCGCGAGGCCCGCCGCGACTACGACAAGGCGGTCAAACTGCCACCCACACTGGTCCGCGAACTGGCGGAAACCTGCAGCCTGGCCTACCACGCATGGGTCGAGGCGAAAGAACGCTCGGACTTCCCCGGCTTCGCCCCTCTGCTCGGAAAGGTGATCGGGCTCAAGAAGCAAGCCGCCCGCTGCCTGGCCAAGAACGGCGCCCTTTTCGACGCCCTGCTGGACGATTACGAACCTGAGATGACGAGCCCCGAGCTGGAAACGATCTTTTCCGCCGTCCGGCCTCGGCTGAGCGAACTCACCGCTCGAATTCAGGATTCCGCGCACCAGCCCCGCCCCGAGCTGCTGAAGGGCTCGTTCCCGATGCCGCAGCAGGAACAGTTCGGCCGCGAGGTCCTCACCCGCATGGGTTTCGACTGGAAGTCGGGACGACTCGACCAGTCGCCTCACCCCTTCTGCATCGGAGTGACTCCGCTCGACGTCCGAATCACCACGCGCTACTCGGAGGAAGACTTTTCCACCGGCTTCTTCGGAATCGTCCACGAAGGCGGACACGCCCTCTACGAGCAAGGCCTCGACGCGGACCGCTTCGGATTGCCGGCTTGCGAAACCATCTCGCTGGGAGTCCACGAGAGCCAGTCGCGACTCTGGGAAATCTACGTCGCTCGCGGAAGCCACTTCTGGCAGTACTGGTACCCGCGGCTGGGAAACGCCTTCAACGGTCGGTTCCCCGCCGACCAGAAGGAGCCCTTTCTCCACGCCATCAACATGGTGAAGCCGACCCTCATACGGGTGGATGCCGACGAAGTCACCTACGGGCTCCACGTGATTCTCCGCTACGAGATCGAAAAAGCCCTGATCGAAGAAGACCTCTCCACCTCGGATTTGGAGGGGGTCTGGAACGAGAAGATGAAAGAGTACCTGGGAATCGCTCCTCAGCGGTCCAGCGAAGGAGTCCTCCAGGACGTCCATTGGGCTCACGGCTTGATCGGGTACTTCCCGACCTATTTGCTGGGGACGATCTACGCGGCGCAACTCTTCGAGGCGGCCCATTCCCACCTGGGAGACTTGCCCCGCCAACTTCGAGAAGGCGAACTCAAGCCTCTGCGGGAGTGGCTGCGCGACAAGGTCCACCGACCGGGCAAAACCCTCAACGCAGGCCAGCTCCTGCAACAGGTTACCGGGAGCCCCGTCCGGCCTGAGCCTTTCCTCTCGCATCTGGACCGCAAATACACCGAACTCTACCGGCTCTGAGGCTCTGGCTTGATGACGCACCTTCCCGCACCCCTGGCCTTGAAAAGACCGGTTTTGGCTCCGCTCCTGGCTCTGGTTCTCTTCACCGCCTGCGGCGCTGGCGAAGGTCCCGTCAGGACCGGCGCCGATCAGATCTTCGAACAGCCTTATTTCTCCTGGATCGAAGGCAAACGAGTCGGACTGATCACAAACCAGACCGGCGTCGACCGGACTCTGGTTTCAACAATCGAGCGTCTCGAAGAAAACGATCAAGTTCACCTCGCCGCCCTCTTCGCCCCCGAGCACGGGATCGAGGGGCACGAGGAAGCCGGCCGCAAAATTCTTTCAGCGGGCAAAATCTACAGCCTCTACGGCGACCAGCGGGCGCCCACCGAGGAGATGCTCCGCGAGGTGGACGTCCTTCTTTACGACATTCAGGATGTCGGCGCCCGCTTTTACACCTTCATATCGACCTTGTACCGGAGCATGGAGGCGGCCACAGCCTTCGGAATCCCTTTGATCGTCTTGGACCGTCCCGTTCCGATCGGGGATCGGCTGGAAGGGCCGGTTCTGGAGCCGGGCTTCGAGTCCTTCGTGGGGATCCACGAGATTCCCAACCGTTACGCCATGACGCCGGGTGAACTGGCGGCGATGTTCAACCAAGAAGACCGAATGGGTTGCGACCTGAGAGTGGTTCCAGTGCAGGGCTGGACGCGCGAACTGTGGTTCGATCAGACCGGACTGCCCTGGATCGCGCCTTCGCCCAACATGCCTACCCTCGCCACCGCCATCGTGTATCCCGGCTTTTGTTTGGTGGAGGGCACCAACCTCTCGGAAGGGCGTGGCACCACCCGGCCTTTCGAATTGGTGGGGGCGCCCTGGCTGGACCATCAGGAACTGTCCAGAAGACTCAATCAGCTGGGGCTGCCCGGGGTGCGCTTCCGCCCCCAATCCTTCACACCGAGCTTTTCCAAGTACGCAGGGGAAGCCTGCTTCGGGGTCCAGGCCC
>JBFGHF010000519.1:0-3692 GCA_041578355.1 Acidobacteriota bacterium | reverse complement strand
CCAGGCCCGCTGCGACGAGATCCTCGAGGAGGTCGCCAAGATCACCAGTCAGGCCGGCTTCAACTCCGATCTCGCCACAGGAATGGTGTTGACCGGCGGGGGCGCGCTGCTCGACGGAATGCCCGATCGAGCCGAGCGAATCCTTGGGATTCCGGTGCGGCTGGGCTATCCGCTTCAGGTGGTGGGGCATGACAGCCCCAGTTGTCAGCCCGAATTCTCGACCGCCCTGGGGCTGTTGCGCTACGCACACCAACTGCGCGATCGGGCTCTGCAGGACTTTCGCCGCGAATCGCGAAGAAAAAGCACACGAGATTGGTGGGCCGCCTGGATCCTGGAAAAAATCGGTTATGCGGCTCGAGCCGAGACTTAAATGAGTACAGCAAGTTTCCGAATGACCCTTGGACCCGAGCCGCAATGAGGAGGTGGAAATGAGTAACCGCTTGCAATTCGACGAAGACCGAAACATCAAGCTCTCCTTCGATGAAGGAATTGCCGGCGGGGCCAGAATCAAGGTCATCGGCATCGGCGGAGGCGGCTGCAATGCCGTCAACCGAATGATCGAAGCGGGGATCGAAGGCGTCGAATTCGTGGCGGCGAATACCGACCTGCAGGCTCTTCGCCTCAGCTTCGCACCGGTGAAGCTGCAATTGGGCGCCAAGTTGACCAAGGGCCTGGGCGCCGGAGCCAACCCCGAGATCGGGCGTCAGGCGGCTCTGGAGGATACCGAGAAGATCATCGATCTGCTGGAAGGTTCCGACATGGTGTTCGTGACCGCGGGCCTGGGCGGGGGTACCGGCGGCGGAGCGGCTCCCATAGCCGCCAGCCTGGCGACCGAGCTGGGAGCGCTCACCGTCGCGGTCGTCACCAAGCCTTTCCTCTTCGAGGGCCAGAAGCGCATGGACCAGGCGGATGTCGCGCTTTCCGAGCTCAAGGAAAGTTCCGACACGGTGATCACCATCCCCAACGAACGCCTCCTGACCACCGTGCCGCCCGGTATGTCCCTCGCCGAGGCCTTCAAGTTCGCCGACGACGTGTTGCGTCAGGCGGTGCAGGGGATCAGCGACCTGATCACCGTACCCGGAGTGATCAACCTCGATTTCGCCGACGTGAAGACCATCATGAACGACATGGGGATGGCATTGATGGGAACCGGTATCGCGTCCGGAGAGGACCGAGCTCAGATCGCAGCCAAGAAAGCGATCGCCAGCCCGCTGCTCGAAGACACCACCATCGAGGGCGCCCGCGGCGTTCTCATCAACGTGACGGGCAACCAGGGAATCACCCTGCACGAGGTCAGCGAAGCCAGCCGGATCATCCACGAAGCATCCCATCCGGAAGCCCACATTATCTTCGGTTCGGTGTTCGACGACTCGCTTTCGGACGAGATCAAGATCACGGTGATCGCCACAGGTTTCGAGGGCGAAAGGAAAGAACCCGAAATCCCCGCGGAGGTTCTGGAGGAGCCCGCCGAGCCCGAACCCGCGGCCGTCTTCCGCTCCTTCCCCAATTTGGAGAGCGTCGAGGAGCCCCCGGCCGAAGCCGAACAACAGGACATCCCCACCTATCTGCGGCGCAAGGTGGGAATCGATTTCTAGCCGGGATTATTCATCAGGCTTCGTCGCGAGGCGTCGGAAGCGCCGCGCTGGCAAGGCGTTACGCCCGAGACCCCCGCAGGCGTAGTCGTGCACTACGTCGAGGAGGGCGAGGGTGCGGATGATAACGGCGCCGCAGCAGAAGGCTGGTGAATAGTCGCGGCTAGGGCCCCGGAGTGGGCCTTCGTTCAAGAGACAGTCTCAAACCTCGAGACGACGCTCGTCGACCTTTGGAGTGCGGCGGCTTGCCGCCGCTTTGTCATCTGCAAAACCTCAACCAGGGAATGATGAGATTGAGGAAAAGCGGGAGCAAGCCCCCGCACTCCAAAGCAGGGGAGTCCCGGTCTCTTCACGGCCCAAGCCTAGCCCGGCATCATTCACGAGCCTTTCGGCTGCAAGCGCCGATTGCACGTCATCTCGGGCTGTGCTCGCTCCTTCCTCCTCGACGGACTGACAGTGCGACTGCGTCGGTCGTCGCTGCCTGTCCGCCGTAGCCTTGGCGAAGGTGGGCGCTGAGCCCGATCTGACGCACACTTGGCGCTTTCGCTTCGACACTTCATGAATAATGCGGGGCGCCGCTCACTTCTTTCGGAAGGGCCGAAAGTCCACTTTGCAGTCGTGGTGGCTCAGAAAGGCAAGGACGCGTCGGTAGTCGCTCTTGGGCAGCCGAAAGTGGTCGAGCAGTCGGCGGTAGCTCCCACCGCTGGCCGCGAGTCCGTGAGAAATGACCTGACGCACTTCGCGGCGGCAGAGATCGCGATTGAGAAAAGGGTCGCGCACGTCGTTCCAAAAATCCGCCTGACCCTCGTGCAGGTCTTGGGCCAATCGTTCGATATCACCGCCGACTCCGGATGCGCTCGTGCGGCTTTTGGAAGTGAGCGCCAGACGCTGGTCGACCATTTCCCGCCGAATCGAAGCTCCGGCTCCCGACAGACAGAGGCTTTCGATGGTGTTCTGCAACTCTCGGACGTTGCCCGGGAAGTCGTACTCGGCCAGCCGAGCCATGGCGGCCGAAGTGAGTCGTTTGCGCTTCGCCCCTTCCTGCTCGGCGTTTTCGAGGAAATACTCGACCAGCAGAGGAAGATCGGAAAGCCGCTCCCGCAGGGGAGGCACTCGGAGTTGATGGACATTGAGTCGGTAGTAGAGATCGGCGCGGAATTCTCCGCGCTCCACTTGTTCCTCCAAGGCCGGGTTGGCGGCGGCGACGACTCGAATATCGACACGCCGCTCCTGCGTCTCGCCGACCCGGCGGACCGACTTTTCCTCGAGAACTCTCAGCAGGCGGCTCTGAAGGCCGAGCGGCATGGAGGAAATCTCGTCCAGAAACAGCGTCCCTCCGGAGGCCGCTTCCACCAGTCCGGAGCGGTCGCGCAGCGCCCCGGTGTAGCTTCCCCTGACGTGCCCGAAGAGTTCGTTTTCGATGAGTTGCTCGGGAAAAGCCGAACAATTGACGGCCACGAATCGCTGGTCGCTGCGCGGGCCGTGGTCATGGAGCGCCCGCGCGAACAACTCCTTGCCGGTTCCACTTTCACCGAGAATGAGAACGGTGCCTCCGCTGGGAGCGGTCAACCGGACCTCTTTGAAGAGTTGCCGCATGCTGTCGCTGGCTCCGATGAGGATTCTCCCGTCGCGGAGTGGGAAGCCTCGATTGGTCGAAGGATCCTGCTGCCAGACTTCTGAAGGTTTGACGGGCGAGAGCGCCACCGCGGCGCGCAAACAATTCAAGAAATCGAACTGCTCTTCGGTGAGATCTCCGTTTTGAACCGTCAATCGGAGAATGGTCTGGCTGCCGGCGCTGCGTTGCAGAGGCAGGTCGAGCCAGGGCCGGTCTCCGTTTTGGGTCCGATCCGCGCCCCAGGGCTGGACGTGGAAGCGAGAAGGCGCCTCGCAGCTGTCATCCCCCTCCCAGGGGGGGAAGTCGCCAAGCGAAGCCACCACTCGGAGCGCTTCTCCGTCGCTGTTGGCGACCAGCAGGCTCGCCGCCACACCGGGTAGGCTCTGGGAGGTCAGTTCGACCAGTCGCCGACCCCATTCAAGGCGGCGCGACGCGTCGCCCAACTCTCGTAAGAAGTGTTGCACCCTCTGCAAATAGGGCGTTTG
>JBFGHF010000518.1:0-3695 GCA_041578355.1 Acidobacteriota bacterium | reverse complement strand
CCGTCCGCACGCGGCGTCGCAGATCATCGGGTGGAAGCGGGCCCCAGCGCCCCCCACGGTGACGGCGACCGATCCGGCCAGACAACGCTGGCCCGCGCAGCCGAATGCTGACTCGGCCAGGATGGTCCGTGCCATCTCCAAATCGGCGTCGGGCAACACGACGATAGGGTTCTTGGCCCCCCCCTGGCACTGAGCTCTTTTGCCGTTGGCGGCGGCGCGTGAGTAGACGTAGCGGGCCACCGGCGTCGAACCCACGAAACTGACGGCGCGGATCGAGGGATGGTCGAGAATCGCGTCGACCGCCTCCTTGGCTCCGTTGACCAGCTGGGCGACACCCCGGGGAAGTCCGCTCCGTTCGATCAGCCGGAAGATCTTCTGCACGGTCAGAGGGACTTTCTCACTGGGTTTGACCAGGATGCAATTGCCGCAGGCTATCGCGTAGGGCAAAAACCAGAGCGGGATCATGACGGGAAAATTGAAGGGGGTGATAGCCGCCACTACGCCCAGCGGCTGACGTATCAAGATTTCGTCGATCCCGCTGGCGATGTTCTCGCTGTTATAGCCCTGCATCATCGTGGGAGCGCCACAGGCGACCTCGACGTTCTCGATTCCCCGGCGCAGTTCGCCGCGCGACTCGGAAAGGGTCTTCCCGCATTCCCGGGTGATGGTTCGGCTCAGCTCCTCGAATTCCTCTTCCAGAAGTCCTTTGAGCCGGAACAGAAACTGGACTCGCTCGCTGACCGGAACTCGCCGCCATTCCGAAAAGGCCCTGGAAGCCGCTCGGGCGGCTTGGTCTACGTCATCCGACCGGGAAAGGCACACGGTTGCCTCCGCTTCGGCGGTGGCCGGATTCTCCACGGTCAGAAGGTCCGCTCGCTGGGGCGCCACCCAATTTCCGTCGATGTAATTGAACAGCTTCGGCGGGGCCTGCATGGAAAGAGTCTAGCACCTCCACAGCATGAAAGCTCAGATTCGCTCAGATCGCCCAGATTGCTTTCTCCTCAGCCATTTGCCATGGCGTCACACCCGCCAGGCGGGGGGTGTTCACGACTGAGGAGCTGACAAAAGCCCTCCGCAACAGGCAGGGAGCCAGGGCAGCGCTGGGGAGTGTCGAAGTCGTCCGGGCACCTCGATAGTCAGACGGCCTCGATCCGGCTGTCGGGATCGACCAGGCGAAGCGCCTCTTCCAAGCTCGGAATCCCGTCGCGTGCTCCCAGACGCGTACTGGCCAAAGCTCCGCAGGCGTTTGCGAAGCGAAGACAGCGGTAAATGCTCCAGTCCTGGAACAGGGCATAAACGAAGGCGCCGTGAAAGACATCCCCGGCTCCCGTGGTGTCCACCGGCGTCACCGAGAAGCCGGGCACCTCGAAAAGCTCCCCCTCCCAAAGGGCGGCGCAGCCACGTCTGCCCCGGGTGATTGCGACGAACGCTGCAGTGCTTTCGGACAGCCGGCGCAGGGCCTTCCTCCAATCGTCGGTCTTGGCAAACTGACAGGCGAAGTCTTGCGGCGGTATGACGAAATCGCTCAGTTCGAGCAGTTCCTCGATCCCCGGTTCCACATTGTCGACGTCGATGGAGACTTTGATGCCCTCCTCGACGGCCCATCTGGCCGCCTGAATGGAGGCCTCCAAATCGGTCGCATCGAGGTGCAGGATCTGGCCCTCCATGAGCTGTTGGCGGGGAAGCTCGCCGGGTAGGTAGTTCAGTTTCCGATCGCTATCCCAGAGGATGGTTCGTTCCCCGGTTTCCCGATCGACGAGGATGACGGCGTACTGACTGTAGGCGCCTGCAATCGTCTCAACCTGCAGGTCCATGGGTTCTCGCGACAGACTCTGCAGGGAGAAGCGGCCCACTTCATCGTCCCCCACCCGACTCACGTAGCGCACCCGGAGTCCGAAGCGGGCGCAGAGAGCGGCTGCAGTGGCGATCTGCCCGCCTCCCAGGCGATGAAGCTTCTCGATTCTCAATCGGCTTGCCGGCGCGGGGTAGACGGGGATGTCGCAAACCCAGTCGACGGCGTTGGCGCCGAATCCGATCACCTGAAAGGGCCGCCCGGCGGGCCAGTCCAGGCGGAATGAGGCGGACTTCTGGTCGGTCATCGGACTCTAAAGCATAGCTCGTTTCACGGAAGTCCGATCCCTCAGGGCTGCGTTGCCCAAGTCCAGGGTTGGCGACTCTGACAGAGCTTGGTTCGTGCGAACCAAGACAAATCCCCGCCAATCCTTGGTCCGCGTTCTCAATGGGTGTGTCGCCCAAATCCGGGGTATGGCGACTCTGACAGAACTTGGTTCGTGAGAACCAAGACAAATCCCCCCAAGTCCTTGGTCCGCGTTCTCAGTGGGCGTGTCGCCCAAATCCAGGGTTGGTGTGTGTCGCCCAAATCCGGGGTATGGCGACTCTGACAGAACTTCGTTCGTGAGAACCAAGACAAATCCCCGCCAGTCCTTGGTCCTCTTCCTCAGGACAGTGTTGCCCAAATCCGGGGTATGGCGACTCTGACAGAACTTGGTTCGTGAGAACCAAGACAAATCCCCGCCAATCCTTGGTCCGCGTTCTCACGAACGCGGCTCCGTCAGGGGGTGCTTGCGCCGAATCCCGGGGATTCCGCGATTCGGCCGACTTCAGCGCCGGCGCAAACCGCGAGTCGCGACCAGTCCCAGAAAGAACCCCAGAATTCCCGAGATCGTGATCACCACGATCTGCGACATCTCCGCGCGCCAGATCAGAAAACTGACCACTACAGGCTGGGTGTTCTGGACGATGAAGATAACCAAGAGGAGAAAGGCCAGAGCGCCGACATAGAAAAAAATCGGAATCCGATTCTGCGCGCGAGGCTTGGCGGGCTTCTCCGGCGACTTGGCAGCGGGTTCTTCGGCGGGACGGCCGATTGAGTCGTCCCTACCTCCACTCGGATTCGTCGAGTCGGTCATACGGCTCCCCTGTTGTGGCGCGATTGTAGCGGCGAGCCGGGGAAGAGCGCAACAACACTGGCGGCGACGAGAGGCGCTGAACCGTGGCTCGATACTGATGATCCTTAGCCCCGGGTCACTGTCGGCAAGACGGAAGACTGAAGGCGGAAGACGAAAGTGTCCGCTCACGCCTGGCTTGCGTTCGAAAACGGACATCTGCGAAATCTCGACCTCTCTCCGGATTGCGCGCCAAACCCCTTGAAACACGAGATTCCGGAGGAGCTCCAAGCGTCCAGGTCAGCCGGCACCGAGATTGCCAGTTCGTTGTCGACATGAGTATTCTTTCCGACCTCAAGTACGCTCTGCGCTTGCTCATCAAGAACCCGGCTTTGACGGCCTTGGCGGCCGGGGTGCTGGCACTGGGGATCGGCGCCAACACCGCCATCCTGAGCGTTGTCAACGGGGTCCTGCTCCGAGCCCTCCCCTTTCAGGAAGCGGACCGTCTGGTCAGCATCCGTCTCGTCAATCCCGAGGAGGGCAGGCAGGAGAACCCCGTCTCGCTGCCAGACCTTCGGGACTGGCAAGACCAAATCGGGAGCATCGTCGACCTGGGCGCCTATCCGGCCTTTCCCTTCCACGGTCTGACAATGTCGCGGGCCGACCTGCCCCTCGAACTGACAACCTCTTACGTCAGCGGAAGCTTTTTCGACACCTTGGGGGTCGAGGCTGCTCAGGGTCGGGGCTTCTCGGTGGAAGACGACCGGGAAGGCGCTCTCCGGGTGGTGG
>JBFGHF010000517.1:0-3704 GCA_041578355.1 Acidobacteriota bacterium | reverse complement strand
TGTACAATCCCGCCATGGCAAACAATCGTTGGCCTTGGCTTTCTCTTTTTCTTCTCCTCGGTTCTCATCCCGCCGCCGCCCAGGACGACCCACCCGACCGGCGACCGCTGCAGCTCGATGATTACTACCGGATTGAAAGCGCCGCCCAGCCGGCGATTTCGCCCGACGGCCTCTGGGTGGCTTTCACGCGGCGCTGGGTCCACGAGGAGGAAAACACCCGTCGCAGCGATATCTGGCTGGCGCCTGCCGACGCTTCGGCCGCCCCGCGCCGCCTTACCCACGACGCATTCAACTCCGACAGCCCGGTTTTCAGCCCGGACGGCAAATTGTTGGCCTTCCGCTCCTCGCGCCCGACTTCGACCGGGCAACGAGCTTCGATTTGGTTCTTGCGGATGGACGCGCCCGGCGAAGCCTTTCAGATCCCCGGAATAGAGGGCCTTCCCTTCTACAGCCCCGACGGCCGATGGATCGCTTTCAGCAAGGTCACGCCCCCCGTTGACGAACCCAAGGCCCAAGCTCTTTCCGATCTCGAGAAAAAACTGAGTGAGCGTTTCCAGGGTCGGATCTTCGACTGGATGCAGTACCGCTTCGACCGCCGCGGTTATCTTCCCGACCCCCGCGACCCCCGAGCCAGCCCTCCCCGCGAGCTTTACATCGTGGCGGCGCAGGGCGGGGAACCGAAACAGCTCACTTCCTTCGGCTTCGATGTCACGGGGTTCGACTGGGGCCCCGATTCCAAGAAGCTGGTGGCGACGGCCGACGCCGACCAGCGTGACGAGTGGGTCTATGAACGGGCCGACCTCTGGCTGGTCGATCTCGCCGGGGAAGTGGAGAGGCTCACCGACGACGGTTTCCACCGCAGTTCGCCCGTCTTTTCGCCTGACGGACGCAGCATCGCCTTCCGCCAGGTCAAAGGGCTCAGCCTGGTCATCGCCGCGCGGGAACGGGGGGCCCCGCAGGACCTGGCGGTCTTCGACATGGCCACCCGGCAAACCAGGAATCTGACCCAGCGCTGGAATCTGCGGCCGGGCTCCCCCACCTGGAGCCCCGACGGCGCCTCAGTTGTCTTCGGTGCCGGAATCGGAGGCAATCGCCACCTCTTTCAGGTCGCTTCGGGCGGACGGGGAGAAGTCGAGCAGGTCACCTTCGGCAGCCGTCAACTGGGCGCCTTCAGCTTCTCCTCCGATTTCCGGCGGATGGCCTACACCGTCGACACTCCGACGAGTCCGAGCGAGGTCCACACCCGGAAAACAGGCTTCCAGCCTGTTGACTCCGGCTCTACGGCTTCCCGGACAACAGCTTTCCAGCCTGACACCTCGGACTCCGAACACCGCCTCAGCCGCAGAGCCGAAGCCATGGCGAATATCGCATTCCGCCAACCCGAGCGCATCCGCTATCCCAGCAAGGACGGGACGCTCATCGAGGGTTGGATGCTGCTGCCCGAAGGAGACGGCCCCCACCCCATGATCCTGGCCATCCACGGCGGACCCCACGGCGCTTACGGCAATCGCCTCAGTTTCGCTTTCCAGCTTTGGGCGGCAAACGGTTTCGCGGTCCTCTACACCAACCCGCGGGGCTCGAGCGGGTACGGAGAGGACTTTCTCTACGCCACCTGGGGAGGCGGCTGGGGCAATCTCGATTCCGAAGATGTGCTGGCGGGCGTCGACCATGTCCTGAAAAACCACCCGATCGATGAAAAGCGCCTGGGCGTGACCGGCTATTCCTACGGGGGTTTTCTCACCAACTGGCTGATCACCCAGACGCCGCGCTTTGTTGCCGCCGTCTCCGGAGCGGGAATCTCCAACTGGATCAGCGACTACGCGACGTCGGACATCCCGCGCACCAAGGAGAGCGAGTTCTACGGCCCGCCCTGGGAAGAGGAGAGCGGCAATCTGTTGGAGCGGCAGTCGCCCGTCCGCCACGCCGGCGCCGTCCGCACGCCGACGCTGTTCATCCACGGCGAGGACGACTTCCGCGTCCCCATCGAACAGGCCGAGCAGATGTACATGGCGTTGAAGAAGCAGAGGGTCCCCGCCAAGTTCATCCGCTACCCCAAGTCCGCCCACGGCGGCTGGACCCCCTGGAACATGGTCCACCGCTACCACCACGAGTTGGAGTGGTTCCGGCAACACTTGGCGAAGTAACGTGGCGCAGGCATCCTGCCTGCGATCCGGTTTTGTCTCCAGTCTCGGGCCAGATGAGAGCCCACGGACCCAATTCACGCAGCCAGCGGCTCCGGCGGCAACTCCGGCCCGAACGGCCCCGCCTCCAGGGCCTCCCCAAGCGTTTCATACCGCGATCCGAAGAAGTGAATCCGGTAGGCTTGGAAGAAGACCACCGCCGGAGTGGAGATGAAGGCCGCGATCGAGAGCAGGACGACGATGAAAATCAGCCCCGCCATGATCGCCAGCGCCACCGTGAAGACGTTCCAGGTGAGGCCTGTGAAGAGTCCGGCGAAGAACATGGCGGCGCCCATGGCGGCGAAGAAGAGCAGCGGAAAGATGATCACGATCAGCGTGGCGATGCCGAAAACGATGGCGCTGACGATGGCCAGGACGATCTTGGCGACGACATAGAGGACGTAGGAAAGGGCTTCGCCCCGCAGCATGGGCAAGAAGCGCCGCCAGCCCGCCAGGATCCCGACGTCCTCGAGCGCCATGATGGGAACCACGAAATCGCGGGCGAAGAGCGCGACCACGGCGACCGTGATCATGAAGGGGATCACCAGCAGAAGCACGATCGCGACCAGCGCGATGATCAACGCCACGGGGGGATCGGAACCTTGAAAGGCGCCGCTGCCGAAAGCGATCAGCAGCGGAAGTCCGACCACGGCGGCCAGAAAGATCAGAATGGTGGCCGCCAGGCCGAGTTGCCAGAAGAAGTAGCTCAATCCGCTGGAGTACCAGCGCCGAAAGCCTTCGCGAAGGTGGTAGCGGTCGCGCAGAACGGCGTCGAAGAGGATGAAGCGGCAGACGGCGGAAATGTAGAGCAGCGCCAGGCCCAGCGCCAGTCCGATCAATCCCAGCACGACGGCCAGGACGACCGTCTCGATTCCCAGGTCTCCCAGCCCGTTCCATCCGTTGCCGCCCGAGCCGCCGTTCGAGAAATTGGCCCGCGAACCCGAGCTGCCGCCCGAAAACTCCGCCGTGAGCAATCCCAACACCGCCAAGCGCACCCAGACACCGATGCGAAAGGGTTTGAAAAGCTGTTTGCCCGTATGCTGGATTGCCGGTTTCACCGCATCGATCGCATTGATCCGCTCCGCCACGCTACCCCCTTTTTTGGGATCTAAACTCTATTCCACGCCCCTGACCAAAGTGACGCAGGCATCCCGCCTGTGCTCCGCAAGGTCAGTCCCCAGTCCGCAGTCCTCAAGTCTCGGGTCGTCCGTCCCATAAACCCACAAACCCACGAACCTACAAACCTACAACCCCTACGCTCCCACCGCCGATTCCCTTCATTTCACCCCCGAATTGCTATACTGAAACGCCCCCGTGGGCGGTTAGCTCAGCTGGAAGAGCGCCTCCCTTACAAGGAGGAGGTCACTGGTTCGAGCCCAGTACCGCCCACCAGTGTTTTCAACAACTTAGGGTCTCATTCTGGGATGGGTGAACCCCCTCGCCTTTAGGCGAAGCCTTCAGGAGGCTTGCGGTACACTGAGCGAGTGAGCGAATACCGGCGCTCGTCGCACGCAGTGTACCGAC
>JBFGHF010000516.1:0-3706 GCA_041578355.1 Acidobacteriota bacterium | reverse complement strand
GCGGAAGCCGCCCGGGATGAGGTGGAGAGCGCGATTCGGCTGGCGGAACACGATCTGGAATCCGTCAAAGCCCGACAGGAACTGGCGGAAGTCACCTTCCAACGCTTTCAGGAGCTGCTTGAAAAAAACTCCACCACGCGGCACGAATACGACCGGGCTTCGGCCGCGGTTCGCAGTGCCAGGGCGGCGGTCGAGGCGGCGCAATCGCGCCAGGCCGGGGCTCTCTCGACGCGAAGCCGGGCGGAAGCCGGGATTGCCGCGGCTCGGGTCTCGCTCAGCCATGCCGGAATCCACTCGCCGCTTAGCGGGGTGGTCACCCGGCGTTTGGAAGATCCGGGCAGTCTGGCCGTGCCGGGCAAGCCCATCCTCCAGATCGAGCGTTCCGATGCCTACTGGCTCGAGATCGTTGTTCCCGAGTCGCACGCAGGTTCATTGCAGGTGGGACAGACGCTGGACGCCGTCATCGACGCTCTGGATGCGGGAGCGATGCCGCAAACACGGGTCGCTCAGATCGTACCGGAGGTTGACGCGGCCTCACGCACTTTTATCGCGAAACTTGATTTGCCGGGCCGTCCCGGCTTGCGGTCGGGCCTGTATGGGCGCGCCTTCCTACCTGGAGAGCCTCGCGAAATCATCTGGGTGCCCGCCGCGGCGGTTGTCGAGCGAGGCGAGATTCGCTCGGTGTTCGTGGTGGACGCCGGGAGGGCTCGGATGCGGCTGGTCACCCTGGGCAGTCTGTTGGAAGGCGGCTACGAGGTGCTTTCCGGCCTCGCCGCGGGCGAGAAGGTGGTCGTTTCGCCCTCAGGCCTGTCCGACGGGGGTCCGGTGCGGACGACAGGCTCGGAGGGCGGCGATGGAGAGAACTCGAGATGAAAAGCCAAAGCCCCAGCGAAGGCGGCTCGCAGAAGCTCGGAGCAGCCGGGCTTTTGGCGGCCAAGTTCATTGATTTGAAGCTCACTCCCATTCTCATTCTCTTCTCGGTCCTCTTGGGCGGCTACGCGACGTTGATGTTGCCCAGGGAAGAAGAACCGCAAATCGTGGTTCCCATGATCGACATCTTCGTCAGCATGCCGGGCGCCTCGGCCCGCGAAGTCGAAGAGCGAGTCACCAAACCCATGGAGAAGCTGATTTGGGAGATAGAAGGGGTCGAATACATCTATTCCACCTCCAGCCCAGGAATGGCCTTGGCGGTGGTGCGTTTCGAGGTGGGTGAGGACGAAGAAGACGCGATCGTACGGCTCAATCAGAAGATGTTCGCCAACTTCGATCTCATCCCCCCGGGAGCGTCGCAGCCCCTGATCAAGCCGCGCTCGATCGACGACGTCCCCATACTGGCCCTGACGATTTGGAGTCGCCGCTACGACGACTTCGTCCTGCGTCGTTTGGGGGCGCAGATCCACGATTACGTCAAACAGGTGCGCGACGTTTCGGCCGTCGAGATCATCGGGGGACGGCGCAGACAGCTGGTGGTGGAGCCGGATCTGGTTCGGCTGGCGGCCAACAACCTGACCACACGGGAACTCTCCGGCCGCCTCGAAGCGGCCAATCAGAGGTTGCCGTCCGGGGCCTTCGATGCGGCCAATCGGCGCGTCCGTGTCGAAACCGGAGGGTTTCTCAGGACGAAAGAAGACGTCGCTGAGGTGGTGGTGGGAGCCGACAGTCGAAGACCGGTCCTGCTGCGAGACGTGGCCCGGATTGCCGACGGAGGACAAGAGCCGACGCAATACGTTCGCTTTGTTTCGTCCGACGCGTCCGCACAGTGGCCCGCCGTGACGCTGGCCGTCTCGAAGAGGAAGGGATCGAATGCCACCGAGGTCGCCGAGCGAGTGCTGGAGAAGATCGAAGAATTGCGCGGGAGCCTGATCCCGGAGGACCTCGAGATCGCCATCACACGCAACTACGGCGAGACCGCCAAAGAGAAGTCGGATGAACTATTGCTCCACATGGCGATAGCGGTGTTGGCGGTTTCTTTGCTGATCTGGTTGACGCTGGGCTTTCGGGAGTCGTGGATCGTTTTCACCGCGATACCCGTCACACTGGCGCTGACGCTGATCGTCTTTTCCCTCTACGGATACACTCTGAATCGGATCACCCTCTTCGCTCTCATTTTCTCGATCGGTTTGCTGGTGGACGACGCCATCGTCGTCGTCGAGAACATCGTGCGCCACCTGCGCCTGCGCGTCAATGCCGGACGTCCCATCATCTCGGTGGCGGTGGAAGCCGTCTCGGAGGTGGGAAATCCGACCATACTGGCCACTCTGACGGTGATCGCGGCGGTGCTGCCGATGGCTTTTGTGAGCGGCCTGATGGGACCCTACATGCGACCCATACCGGTGGGCGCTTCGGCGGCCATGGCTTTTTCACTGCTGGTCGCCTTCATGGTCACTCCCTGGGCCGCGATTCGTTTTCTGGGACGCAAGGGAGGCAAAGAGCACGGCCACGAAAGCGAAGACCGGTTGACAAAGCTTTATCGACGGGTGATGGGTCCGCTGATTAGCCGGCCCCTGCTGCGAACCGGCTTCCTGCTGGGGGTGGTCTTTCTGCTTGTGGCCTCGGTCGCCTTGATCGGCATCGGCTTCGTCAAGGTCAAGATGCTGCCCTTCGACAACAAGAGCGAATTCCAGATCATCATCGACATGCCCGAGGGAACGACGTTGGAGGACACCGCACGAGTGGCCGCGGAGCTCGCCGACATCGTCCGTCAAGAGCCGCAAGTCACAAATCTCCAGACCTACGTCGGAGCCTCCTCCCCGTACAATTTCAACGGCTTGGTCCGCCACTACTTTCTTCGGCGTGAGCCACACCTTGCCGACATCCAGGTCAATCTCACTCCTAAGCACGAGCGGGACGAGCAGAGCCACGAGATCGCCAAGCGGGTGCGAAACCGCATCCAACCCACAGCCGCGCGACTCGGGGCGACCGTTCAGGTGGCGGAAGTGCCTCCCGGTCCGCCCGTTTTGCAGACCCTGGTGGCGGAGGTTTACGGACCTTCGCTGGAGGGCCGGATGGAGGTAGCGCGCCAGGTTCGCGAAATCCTCGAGAACACCGACGGGGTCGTCGACGTCGACTGGTACGTGCAAGCGGAGCAGGCCAAGATCAGCTTCACGGTCGATGAGCAAAGAGCCGCCCTTCACGGAATCTCCAAAGCGCAGATCGCCCAAACCATCCGCCTGGCCCTGGCCGGAGGGCAGGTGGGGCTGATCCATGTGGCCGAGGCGAAGGAGGACGTGCCCCTTCTGGTCCGACTTCCTCGCGCTGTTCGATCCGACCTCAGCCAAATGCTGCAACTCCGAGTCCGCGCTCAGGACGGTGCGCTGGTCCCCGTGGCGGAACTGGTGGACGTCGAACGAGGTGTGGAAGACCAGAGCATCTACCACAAGAACTTGATGCCCGTGACATACGTAACCGCCGACCTGGCCGGCGCTATCGAAAGCCCCGTCTACGCCATCCTGGAGACGCAGTCACGGATCGCCGAGATCGAAACCCCCGATGGTTTCGCAATCGAGCAGTATTCGGCCAATCAGCCTTTCTCAGACCGCCATTTCTCAATCAAGTGGGACGGCGAATGGCATATCACCTACGAGGTTTTTCGGGACCTGGGGCTGGCCTTTGCGGTGGTCCTGGTATTGATCTACATCCTCGTCGTGGGCTGGTTCGAGTCCTTCATCACCCCGCTGGTGATCATGTCGGCCATTCCGTTCTCTCT
>JBFGHF010000515.1:0-3706 GCA_041578355.1 Acidobacteriota bacterium | reverse complement strand
GTTCTCACGAACGCGGCTCTGTCAGGGGTGCTTCCGCCTCGATTCAATTAATGCGCGATAAGGACAGGCGGGAGCCTCTCTGCTCGACACTCGGCGGTCCACATTTGCTAGGATTCGGAGCATGAGACGGGTCGGCCTGCTGTTTCCGCTCTTGCTGTTCTCGGGGGCCAACCCGAACGGCCTCTCGGCGCCTCCGGGCCCGGCCGAAGTCGAAGCCGGATCGGTGGAGACGCAACGGCGCCGCACTCAGCGGCTGCCTGCCCACTACGCGGCCTTTGAAAAGAAGGACGACGAGGAGAACATGTCTCGTGTCGTCCTCCGCAACGGCCTGACCATCGTCATCGAAGAACAGGCGATTCGCCCTCTGGCGGCGGTGGTGACGTACGTCAAGGCGGGCTACCTTCAAGAAAGCGGATCGGAGCTGGGCGCCGCCCGGGCTTGGGCGAAAATTTTCCAGGACTACTCGGAAGCTGCTTCGCGGATTCGCCGCGCCGGGGGTTGGTTGGAGGCCCGGGCTGCGGCGGATCATATCGCCTTCACCGTTGTGGCTCCCGCCGACAACGCTCTCGATGCGATCGAAATCTCTTCGCTGTTGTTGCAGCAGCCGGCGTCGTTGAGAACGGTGTCCCGGAAAGAGACTCCGGAGATCCCCGCGGCAGACGGGGAAAAAGCCAAGCTTTGGGAAATGGCGTTCGGGGAGAGAGGCGCCCGACTTGCGTCAGACGGCAGCGCCCCGGCGCCTTCCGCGGAAGCACTGCTCTCGTTCCACAATGCCCATTTCACTCCCGGAAAAACCGTCCTGGCGATTTCGGGAACGGTCAATCGAGAAGTTCTGCTCAAGGAGATCGTGGAGCAATACGGGCGGCTCAAGGGAGAGGGAAGCCCGGTGGAGGCCCCCGATGTCCCTCTGACCTTTGAGCCCGGCAAAAGAGGTTTCGCGTCCGCGCAGCTGCAGGCGGAGACCGATTCACCCCTCCTCAGCCTGGCCTACCGGGTCCCCGGGCCGGATCATCCCGACGCATTGATGGTGGAGCTTCTGAGCACCGCTTTGGGCACGGGACGGGGAGCTTTGCTGCAAAGGCTGATTTCCTCGGGTGCGGCACTCGAGGCGGACGCGGAGCTGGCGGCGAGGCCCGGCGGAGGGTTGTTGAGAATCGCGGTTCGGCCTGCGGCGGCCCAGCTGGACCGGGCCGAAGTCGAGGCTCTCTCCTTCATCGGCAACCTGCGCTCGCAACCTGTCGGGACAGCGCAACTGAATCGAGCCAAGGCGCTTCTCCTCAAGCGTCACTACCAGAGGCTGGCGTCGCTGCAGGGAAGAGCGCACTTGTTGGCGGAGCAGGAAGCCCGGGGCAGCTACAAGGGCTGGGCGCGGATTCCCCAACAGATCGCGGAGGCATCGGCGGCCCAACTTCAGAAAGTGGCGGCCACCTATCTGGACGAATCCAACCTGGTCCTTCTCGAATCGCTGCCGCCGGGCGCCGAGCCGAGGACTTTGAGCGGAGAGAAACTGCTCGAGACACTCGACTTGCTGGTCAAGGCCGGAGCCGAGCAGGCGCAAGCTCGATTTCAGCTCTGGCAGGGCCAGGGTGACGAACCGGCATTCGAACTCCGTTCCTTCGAGCCCAGCTTGGTCAAACGACCCTTGAAGCGTACTTCGGTGCTTCGCGGACCTCGCGTCTTCATCGAAGAAGAGCACCTGGTTCCCCTTCTTCAGGTGGGATTCTTCTTTGCCGGAGGGCGGGTGGAAGAGGGAGAGACCAACGCCGGTTTGACCGACCTGATGTGGCGATCGGTGATGCGGGGCATCGACAGCCAGGCGGGTCCCCAAGCGTGGAGGTCGCTGGAGAGGCACGGTGCGGAATTCCGCGTGGTGGTCGAGCCGGACTTTCACGGGCTGCAGGTTTCGTTGCTTTCCTCCGGACTCTCGGATCTTCTCGAAACCGTGACCGGCTGGCTTCGCGAACCGCCCCTCAGCAAGGAAGCCGTCGCCTTCGAGATCGAACGGATGAAGGCGGAGGCGGCGGAGTGGGAACAGCGGCCCTGGCGGAAGGCCCTGGCCGCCGTCGACTCTGAGTTGTTCGAAGGTCATCCCTACAGCATGAGCCGGCTGGGCAGCGAAGCTTCGCGCTCCAGCCTGGACGTAGAGCAAGTGCGCGGTTGGGCGGGCCAACTGAAGGAAATCCATCCCGTGATCATCGTGCGAGGCGACGTCGGCGGCACCTCGTTTCTGCCTCCTCTGCTGCGCGTGCTGAGCAACTCGAAGATGGGGCAGAAACCAGCCGTGAGGATCAATGCCCCGCTCAAGAAGAACCTGGTCACGGCGGCCCAATCCGGATTTTCCGTAGCCGGGTTTCCGGGTCCGACACGGGGGAGCCGGGACGCTTGGACGACCGACGTCCTGGGATCGCTGGTGGAGCTCTGGGGAGGGTTTGCGCCTCCACAGGACGACGTTCGCAGAGGGCCGGCACCGCGACTCTTCCACCGCTCCTTTCTGGGCGGCGGAGTGGTCTACGTCGCCCTGCCGCCGGCGTCCGAAAAGGAGTCGCTGGGTGCCCAGTTGCAGAAAGCGGCGGCCCTCAAAAGCGCCGCCATCCGCAACCAGGACGCCTTGCAGTCGATCGTCCTCACCATCAGCCGCTTCCACGACAGACGGCAACAGGGCGATCGATACCTCGTGGATTTGGCGGCAAGTCTGATGGCCGGCGAAAAGCCCGGGTTCGAAACCGAATATCTGGCCACGATCAAGGGAGCGAAAGTAGACGATCTCCGGGATCTTTCGGGACGATTCCTGCGGGCGCCCCCGGCCCGGGTGAATTCACTCGAGGGCACCCCTCCCGGCCAAGGAAACCGATGAAAGCCGTGATCATGGCGGGCGGCAGAGGCACGCGCTTCTGGCCCGCGAGTCGCCAATCCCGACCCAAGCAGTTCCTCAACATCGCCGGCCAGCGGACGATGCTCCAGGAGACCATGGCCCGGCTCGACCCCCTGTTGTCGAGAGAGGACCTCTACGTGGTCTGCGAGCAACGCTACCTGCGAGACGTCCTCAACCAGGCGCCCGGGTTAGCCCAGGAGCAGGTGATCGTCGAGCCGCTGGCCCGAAACACGGCGGCCTGCGTGGGCCTGGCGGCCGCGCATCTGGAAGAGAAGCATCCCGATGAGGTGATGGCCGTTCTCCCCGCCGATCACGTCATTGAAGACATCGCTGAGTTCCATCAAGCCCTGCGGGCTGCCGAAGAGCTGGCCCAGCGGGGATGGCTGGTCACGTTCGGAATCCACCCCACCTTCCCGTCGACCGGTTACGGCTACGTCGAGCGCGGGGAGTCGATCGGCTCCTTTCAGGGCCGGGAGGCTTTTCGAGCCGTCAAATTCACCGAAAAGCCGCCGACAGCGACGGCCCGGGAGTTCTACCGTTCGGGACGACACGACTGGAACAGCGGCATGTTCGTGTGGCGCGTGGATGAGATCCGCAAGCGGATCGCCCTGCAGATGCCCCGACTGGACGGGGTGCTCGAAGATTGGAAGGACTGCCGAGACGACGTCGAGAAGGCGCGGCGCGCTTTTTCCGACCTGGAGAGTATCTCGATCGACTACGGAATCATGGAGGACGCGCCCCGAGTGGCAACGATCCCCTGTCGGCTGGGCTGGAGCGACGTCGGCAACTGGAGGTCCCTGCACGACGTACTGGGCGACGACGGCGATGGCAATG
>JBFGHF010000514.1:0-3718 GCA_041578355.1 Acidobacteriota bacterium | reverse complement strand
TGTGCTGGACTGGATCGACCGCGGCGGGGGTGTCCCCGGCGAACGTTTTTGGACCTTGGACCCCATCGACGGGACGAAGGGTTTTTTGCGTGGCGGTCAATTTGCGGTGGCTCTTGCATTGGTGACGGCCGGGCGGGTGGTGATCGCAGCGTTGGGATGCCCCAATCTGGACCCGTCGGGCCGCCAGGGCGCTGAGACGGGGTCGATCTGGCTGGCTCGGGAAGGTGCCGGCTGCTGGGCGGCTCCCTTGCACAAGCCGGGCGAGTTCACCCGGGTTTCCGTCTCCCGGGTGGATCGGCTCGATCGGGCCCGGATCCTGCGCTCCGTGGAGTCGGCACACACCAACGAGGGCGGAATCGCCCGCTTTCAGAAGGCTGCCGGGACTTCCCATGTCGTCCTCATGGACAGTCTGGCCAAGTCGGCCGTGTTGGCCTGCGGGGGCGCCGACATCAATTTGAGGTTGCTCTCCCGGCCCGGCTACCGCGAACAGATCTGGGACCAGGCCGCGGGCGCCTTGATGGTGGAGGAAGCGGGCGGACGGGTTACCGATCTGGCGGGCAGGCGACTCGATTTCAGCCGCGGTCGACGACTCGAATCCAACCGCGGAATCGCCGCTTCCAACGGCCTGCTTCACGATTCGGTTCTGGAGCTGCTGGCGCACCTCGGCCTGGACGGGAAATAAGAAGGCCTGGGCCGCCAAGTCGTTCTTGCTCAGGGCGCTTGTTGGTCGGACGTGATCCAGCGGATGCGCTTGATCTCGGCCTCGATGAGTTCCGAAAGTTCCACCCAATTCTTGCTGTAGAACCCGTCGTCGTCTTCCAGGCTGCCGTAGGCCTCGACGATCCGGTCGAAAGCCTCCGCCTTGAGGCGAGTGAGGAGATTGGTTTGATCGGTCATGGCGGGCGTTAGTCTACAGTCTGCAGGCTCCAGTCTGCAGGCTGCCTGCGTGTTGAGCCGAGAGCGAGGCCGAGAGCCAGAGTGAGACCGAGCGGACCATTGCGCGGCTCAGCCCATTTTGCAGACCATCTTCAAGTGAGCATCACGAGTCTCCCGGTTGCAGGCTCTCGGTCTCGCTCTCGCTCTCAATAACCAGACTCAGACAACCGGGGAGACGCTAAACACGCACTGAGGGAGAAGATACACTCCCGCTGCTTCTTGTCCGCGTTCCCACGAACGCGGCTCTGTCAGGGGGGCTCGCGCCGATTACCGGGAATTCGAAATTCGGGGCAACACGCCCGTGCGAACGAAGACAGCTGCCCGCGACAACCGATCATGTGCGAGATGCGGCTGGACGCTCCACCGTCTTTCTTCGCCTCGGAACTCGAAACTTCTCCCTTCGAACTTCCGTGACCCTGATGACACCCCGAGCTTGCTAGAATGAGGGGCGGCCCGCGCCGGAAGGCGGGCGGCAACGAAGAGCGATGGACATTCAGATCCGGATAGAAGACGTCAGTTCGGTCAGGAAAAGACTGCACGTGGAAGTGCCGGCCGAGTTGGCGTCCGACGAATTCGACAAGGTCGCGCGTCAGTACAGCCGGCAGGCGCGCATCCCGGGCTTTCGGCGCGGTCGGGCTCCGCTGGGATTGGTCAAGAGGCATTTCGGCGAGGACATTCGGCAGGATGTCGCGAACGAGCTGATCGCGCGCTCCTACAACCAAGCGGTGGAAGAGCAGTCGCTGCACCCGCTGGGCAACCCTCACCTCAAGGGAATGACCTTTTCGCCGGGTCAACCTCTGGAGTATGAAGCCGAGTTCGAAGTGAGCCCGCAGATCGACCTGCCGACCTACAAAGGGGTGCAACTCACCCCCCCGGATTCGACGGTTCGGGACGAAGACGTGGAGGCGAAGCTCGAGGAGCTGCGTGAAAATCACGCCCGCATGGTGGCTGTCGAGGATCGGCCCGCGGAGGAAAACGACTTCGTGACCATCGATCTGGTGGGAATCTTCCAATCCGCCGGCGACGATTTGGTACCGGATCCGATCGAGCAGGAAGACGTGGTGGTGGAGATCGGCGGGGAACACACGCACCCTGAATTCACGCGCGCCCTCTACGGTTTGAACGTGGCCGAGGAAAAGCAGCTCGAAATCGAATATCCCGAGGACTACCACGACAAGAAACTGGCAGGCCACAGGATCAAATTCACCCTCGAGGTGACCGACATCAAAAGCAAGGTCCTTCCCGACCTCGACGATGAGTTCGCACGCGATCTACAGTGCGAGACACTCGACGAGGTGCGCGACAAGGTGGGCGAACAACTCGAGGAAGCGGCTCTTCGCAACCGCGAGCAGCAGTTGAAGAGTCAATTGGCGGAGGAACTGCTCAAGGAGGCCCGCTTCGAAGTGCCCGAGGTGTTGGTGGAAGCCGATGTGGACGAAAAGATCCACCAATTCGCGATGCAGCTGGCCTCGAGGGGCGTGGACCCCTCCAAGGCCAACTTCGATTGGGCGAAGGTGCGCCAGGAAATGAGAGAACGGGCGGAGCGAGACGTCCGGATCGGGCTTCTGCTGGCCGCCATAGCCGAACAGGAAAAGATCGAAATCTCCGAAGAGGAGCTGAATCAGGAACTGGAGCGGATCGCCAGAGCCCACGACAAGTCGGTGGCGGAGGTCCGTCGCCTGATGGCCAAAAACGAACGCCTGGCCGGGCTCAAGAGCGATTTACGACGCTACAAGACGATGGACTTTCTTCTCGAGGAGGCCCGGTTGTAGCCGAGCGCCGCTGCCGAGTGTCTCCTGTAATAATGTGACCTTGCCAATAAACCGATAGGTGAAACAACCGAAAAGGACAACAATATGACTCTGGTTCCGATGGTAGTCGAGCAGACCAACCGGGGCGAACGCGCCTACGACATCTACTCTCGGCTTCTCAAGGACAACATCATTTTCCTGGGCACGCCGGTCGACGACAACATCTCCAACCTGGTCACGGCCCAACTGCTTTTCTTGGACGCGGAAGACCCCGACAGGGATATCTCCCTGTATATCAACTCGCCCGGAGGTTCGATCACGGCCGGGCTGGCGATTTACGACACCATACAGTTCGTCAAAAACGATGTGACGACCATCTGTATCGGTCAGGCCGCCTCGATGGGAGCGCTTTTGCTGGCCGCGGGGACTCCCGGAAAACGATTCGCCCTGCCCAACAGCCGGATTTTGATCCACCAACCCGCCCTCTCGGGGCTTTCGGGGCAGGCCACCGACATCGACATCCACGCCCGAGAGATCCTGCGGCTGCGCGACATGACCAACGACATCCTGGCCAAGCACACGGGTCAGAAAAAGGAGAAGATCTCTCAGGACGTCGAACGCGACTTCATCATGGGGGCTGAGCAGGCTCTGGAGTATGGTATAATTGACCGGATTATCGAGAAGCACACGTGAATTCAGAATTGGTTCCGGGGAGCAGCAGCGAAAGGTGGCAATCCAAGCGCATTCAGAGCTTTGACGCTTGTGAACCCTCTCCTGACCAACTACCGTATAGCCCGCCGGTGAGGAGACCAATCGAGTGAAAAAAGACGGCGACGAGGTTCTCCGTTGTTCGTTCTGTAACAAAAGCCAGAACGACGTCAAAAAGCTGATCGCCGGTCCCACGGTGTTCATCTGCGACGAGTGTGTCGACGTCTGCAACGAGATCATCTCCGACGATATCTCGGCGGAAGCCTCCTCCATCAAGGACAAGCTTCCCAAGCCGAACGAGATCAAAGACTTCCTCGATCAGT
>JBFGHF010000513.1:0-3725 GCA_041578355.1 Acidobacteriota bacterium | reverse complement strand
CTTTGCAGTTCGGTGAGGTCGACTTCGCCCGTCTCTTCGGTGATGTCCAGCTCGTATTCGCCCTCGGCGGCAAGCTCGTCGTAGACCCTCTGCAATTCCAGGGTGTGCTCGCTGCCGTAGAGGTCTTCCAGCGCTTGGCGCATCGCCGACTCGGAGGCCACCACCGTTTCGATGCGGTAGCCGGTCATGAACTTGATTTCGTCCAACGCGAGCACGTTGGTCGGATCGGTCACAGCCACGGTGATGCTGGTGCCGAGTTTCTTGATGGGAAGGAGTTGATAACGGATCGCGGTGGCCAGCGGCACCAGTCCACGGACCTCGGGATCCGGTTCGATCTGACTGATATCGATGAAAGGCACGTCGTACTGCTGACTGAGGACTTTGGCGATCTGATCGTCGGTCACGTAGCCCTGGTCGATCAGGATCGACCCCAGGCGGCCGCCGCTTTCTCGTTGATAGCGAAGTGCATCCGCGAGTTGTTCGCGGGTCATCATGCCGTTTTTTACGAGGAGCTCACCTAGGCGAACAGACATAGATCGAGGCCGACGAAGAGCAAGAGCGTAACGCTGATAAAGCCGTTCACCGTGAAGAAAGCCAAATTGACGCGACTCAGGTCGTCGGGACGGACCAGGCTGTGCTCATAGCCCAAGCCGACACCGACCAGGAACAGCCCGATCCAACTGAGCAGCGAAAGCTGGAAGAGGTAGACGGCAATCAAAAGCAGGAGCAGCATCGCCAGGTGGAGTCCTGCGGCGACGCGCAAGGCACCTTTGGTGCCGAGGCGGCTGGGAATCGAATGCAAACCCGTCTGTCTGTCGAAGTCGATGTCCTGACAGGCGTAGATGATGTCGAATCCGGCGACCCAGAGCAGGACGGCGGCCGCCAGGATGAAGGGTTCCACTTCCAGCGTGCCGCGCACCGCCACCCAGCCCCCGACGGGAGCAATACCCAGCGACAACCCCAAGAAGAGATGCGACAGAGGCGTGAAGCGCTTGGTGTAGCTGTAGAAAAGAACCAGAACCAAGGCGAAAGGGGCCAAGGAGAGCGCCAGCGGATTGAGCATCCAGGCCGAGAGCAGGAAGAGCAGCGACGAGGCCAGGATGAACAGAACCACGAAGGGGCGATCCACCAGCCCGGCGGGCAAAGGGCGCATTCTCGTCCGTGGATTCAACTCGTCCAAGCGATGGTCCGCCAGCCTGTTGAAGGCCATGGCCGCGCTGCGAGCGCCCACCATGGCGACCAGAATCCATGAAGTTTCCCAGGCGCCGGGGAGACCTCGCGCCGCCAAAAAAGCGCCCAGAAAAGCGAAGGGGAGGGCGAACACCGTATGCTCGAACTTGATCATTTCCAATACGATACGAAGCTTACCCATGTGAAACGTTCCCGCTTCGGCACGAGTATAGCATAGGGGTCTGGGAAGGCTTGACGCTGACTGCTCGCCGCTGACTGCTCGCCGCTGACTGCTCGCCGCTCGCTGCTTTCCGCTCTCCGCTTGGCGCTGGCGGGTTGCCGGTTTCTTCGCGCGCGGTAAGCGGCCGGCGAAAGTGCTATCCTTCGCGTGATGACTGAAGCCGTTCACCCCGTACAGCTCGAGATCTACCGCAACCTCTTCACCTCGGTCGCCGAGGAGATGGGGACCGTCCTCAAGCGGACCGCCTATTCTCCCAACATCAAGGAACGCCGGGACTATTCCTGCGCCCTCTTCGACGGGCAGGGCGAACTGTTGGCGATGGGAGATCACATGCCGGTTCACTTGGGATCGATGCCCCTCTCGGTCAAGGCCGCAATCGATTCCTGCCGACCGGCCGCGGGCGACCTGGTGGTGCTCAACGATCCGTTTTCGGGAGGAACCCACCTTCCCGACGTCACCATGGTGCTGCCGGTCTTCGAGGAATCCGAACCCGGCCGTCCCCTCGCCTACTTGGCCTGTCGGGCACACCATTCCGACATCGGCGGCATGTCTCCGGGCTCCATGCCCCTGAGCCGGGACATCTATCAGGAAGGTGTTCGAATCCCTCCCCTGCTGCTCTACAAAGGGGGAGAGATCAACGGAGACCTGCTCAGGTTCCTGCTTTACAACGTTCGGACGCCTCTGGAAAGGGAAGGTGATTTGGCCGCTCAGGTGGCATCGCTCAAGTGCGGGGAGCGCCGACTCAGGGAAATGGCGCGCAAGAACGGCCGCCCCGAACTCGAGCAATACATGAAGGCCCTGCACGACTACTCGGAAAGGGTCATGAAAAGCTTGATTTCCAATATTCCCAAGGGACGATACGAAGCCGAGGACAGGCTCGACGACGACGGCGCCGGTGAAGGCGCCGGCTCCAGGGACGGCATCCTCTTGCGTGTCGCGATCACGGTTTCCGGAGAACGCCTCCATTTCGATTTCGATGGAACCGACCCGCAGGTGACTGGGTGCCTCAACGCGGTCGAAGCCGTAACCCGCTCGGCTGTGCACTACGTTCTTCGCTGTCTGGCGCCGCGCGATCTGCCCAGCAGCGGAGGCTTGATGCGTCCCGTGGCAGTGGAAGTGCCGCCTGGTTCGGTGCTCAACGCCCGCTATCCGGCGGCGACCGCCGCCGGCAACGTAGAGACTTCTCAACGCATCGTCGACCTCCTTCTGCGCGCCTTGGCGCCGGCCCTGAAATCGGTCATCCCGGCAGCCAGCAGCGGCACCATGAACAACATCTCCATCGGGGGGATCCACCCTCATACGGGGCTCCCTTTCACCTATTACGAAACCGTGGGGGGCGGCATGGGCGGAGGACCCCACCATCCGGGAGACAGCGGCATTCACACCCACATGACCAATTCGTTGAACACCCCGGTCGAGGCGCTGGAGCGCTATTTTCCTTTTCGGATCCGCGAATACCGGTTTCGTCAGGGTTCCGGAGGCCGGGGCCGAAACAGCGGAGGCGACGGCGTGGTGCGCTCTTTCGAAATGCTGGTGGACAGCGATGTGACGGTCCTCTCCGAGCGCCGCCGCTATTCCCCCTACGGATTGGAGGGAGGCCGGGCCGGGCGAAAGGGCCAGAACAGCCTGATCAGCCGGGACCGCCGCAAGCGCCTCAAGGGCAAGTTCTCGATGCGGGTCTTCGCTGGCGAAACCCTGGTCATCGAGACGCCCGGCGGGGGTGGCTGGGGAAAATAACCGGACAGACATCCTCTCCGCCGATGCGAATCCGAGCCATCGACACTCCGTCGGAGTTCCAGCAATGCGTGGATCTGCAACGGCTGGTCTGGCGCTTCGAGCGGCCGGACCTGGTGATCGCCCCGATGCTGGCCGCCAGCCGCGAAGCGGGCGGAATCGTGCTGGGAGCCTTCGAACGAGGCGAACTGATCGGGTTCGTTTTCAGTTTGCCGGCGCCGCGCGAAGGCGGCATCATTCAGCACTCGCACATGCTGGCCGTCCTCCCCGCCTTTCGAGACCGGGGGATCGGCTACCGGCTCAAGATCGAACAATACCGACAGGCTGCCCGGCAGGGAAACGACTGGATCACCTGGACCTTCGAACCGCTCGAATCCAAGAACGCCCACCTCAATCTCAACCGCCTGGGGGTGACGGCCGGCCGCTACTACGTCAACCTCTACGGCGAAACCTCCAGCGAGCTCCACGCCGGCCTGGGCACCGATCGATTGCTGGCCGAGTGGGCAGTTTCACCCGACGGAGTTGCGCTTCCGCCGCTTCCTTCCCGTGAGCGGCCCGAGCATCTGCCCGCCGCCGTCCT
>JBFGHF010000512.1:0-3730 GCA_041578355.1 Acidobacteriota bacterium | reverse complement strand
CGCTCGAGAAGCTCGACCGGAAAGCCAGAGTCGGAGATCAGACAGCCTGCTGAAACTCCTTTGCGTTCGATTCATCTTGTAACCCAAACGGAAACTCCAATTCTTCTTCCAGCGAGGAACTGATCGTGCTCAATCGACTGGCCGCTTTCGCCCTGATCTCCTTTTCGGGAGTCGCTTTTACCTTCCCCAAGGCCGATACCATGACGGCCGAACAAGTTCTGGACGCCGCTTTGGCTCGAGTCAAGGAAGCCCGGGACCCGGAGAAGGACTTCACTTTCTTGGTCTGGGAGGTCTCGGAGAAACTAAACGGCGAAGGTGAGGTTGCGGAAAAAGAGACCGCACTTCGGCGTCACATCCCGGTCAAGAATCAGTCCTATCGGAAACTGCTCGAGAAGAACGGGCGGTTTCTCACGGCGGAAGAACAGCGAAAAGAGAGCGAGCGGGAGGAGAAGGTCCGCCTGGAAGCGACCTGCGAAGTTCCTGTCGAGGGCGAAGAAGACGAGGACAAAGTCGAATTCAATCGCGAACTGATCAGCCGCTACGACTTCGAGTTGATCGGCGTCGAGGACGTCAACGGCCGGCCGGCCCATGTCGTGTCCTTTCAGCCCAAGAGTGGAAAACTTCCCGTCAATCGCCGTATGGATCGTGCTCTCAACAACTCACAAGGCCGCATCTGGGTCGATAGCGAGACCTACGAGATCTCCAAAGTCGATTTTGAAATGGACAAGCCGCTTCGCATCTGGTGGGGAATGATCGGGTCCATTCAGAGCGTTGCCGGCCAGATCGAAAGAAGTCCGATCGAAGACGGAGTGTGGCTGCCGAGCCGATTCGAGTTCTATATCAACGGCCGCATTCTCTTCAAGAAACTTCACTTTCGCGAGCGGGTCGAGTGGCGCGACTTCCAGCGACTGCCGACGGCCGATATCGCCCTGGCCGGCTGCGAGTGAAGATCGGTCGGTCCCTGGCATCGGCGTTTCCGGGCCCGGCGCCGACTGACGAAAGATCGAACGGCGAGATGCGATCTGTGATGTTCGATGTTGTCGTATTCAAGAAACCGCATTCTTAAGTCCCAAGACCCAAGTCCCCTCGACACCCGGTGGCCTCTTTTTCTACACTTGACTGAGCCGTGTCTGAGATTCTCTTCGGGCAATCCTATATTCTTCGTTTCGATCCCAAGCTGTGGCGTGAGATGCGGCCCTATCCGCCACTGGGTTGCCTGATCGCGGCGGCCTGCGCCCGACGTGCGGGGCACGAGGTAGCGCTGTTCGATGCCATGTTGGCCCGATCCGAAGCCGACTGGGACGCCAGCCTGGATGCCCACCAACCGGCCATAGCCGTTCTTTACGAGGACAACTTCAACTACCTTTCCAAGATGTGCCTGCTGCGGATGCGAAGCGCTGCCTGCGCCATGATCGGCTCGGCGCGTCGACGCGGCTGCAAAGTGCTGGTCTGCGGCTCCGATGCCAGCGATCATCCCCGCCGCTATCTGGACGCCGGAGCCGATTTCGTGCTTGTGGGAGAGGGGGAGGCGACTCTCGAGGAGTTGTTGTCGAGACTGACGGGCGCTTCTCATGGATCCTTCGAAGACACCCCCGGCTTGGCTTTTCGAAGCTCCAGCGGCGAGTTGATCCGCACTTCTCGGCGGCAGATCATCGGCGACCTGGATTCCCTGCCTCTACCCGCCTGGGACCTGGCCGATCTGAATCGCTATCGTGAGATTTGGATGAGACGGCATGGCTATTTTTCCCTGAACATGGCGACCACGCGAGGTTGTCCGTTTCACTGCAACTGGTGCGCAAAGCCGATCTGGGGACAGGCCTATCACGTCCGCAGCCCCGAGAACGTGGCCGACGAAATGCAGCGGTTGCAGGCTCGCTATCGGCCCGATCATCTCTGGTTCGCGGATGACATCATCGCCCTGCGGCGGGGTTGGATGGAGGAGTTCGCGGCCGTGCTGGAGCGGCGCTCCCTGCGCATACCCTTCAAGTGCCTGAGTCGGGTCGACCTGCTGCTGCGCCCGAACGAAATCGAGTCGTTCGCCAGGGCGGGAGCCGAGACGGTTTGGGTTGGTGCCGAGTCCGGCTCGCAGAAAATCCTCGACGCGATGGACAAGGGCACTCGAGTCGAACAGATCCACCAGGCCGCCCGAAAACTCAGAGCAGCCGGGATCCGGGTCGGATTCTTTCTCCAATTCGGTTATCCGGGAGAAGGGCGCCGCGAGATCGAGCAGACTCTGCAAATGGTGCGCGAATGCCGGCCCGATGAAATCGGTGTATCGGTTTCCTATCCGCTGCCTGGGACGCGCTTTCACGAAATGGTCTCCGAGCAGCTGCGGGGCAAACAGAACTGGGTCGACTCGGATGATCTGGACATGATGTACCAAGGTCCTTTCGCCACATCGTTCTATCGCCAGTTGCACAGAGTGGTGCACAAGGAGTTTCGGCTTCGAAAGCACGCCGGAGAGCTTCTCGGAGCACTGCGTCGGCCCCGGCGCCTGCGGCTTGCATCTTTGCGCCAGGCAGCGGCCTGCGGCTACCATGCGCTGACTTTGCCCTGGGAGCGGATGCGGATGGAGCGGCTTGCCCAGCCGCAGGGGTTGCAAGAGGTGCTCTGCTCCGGGCTGACTCCCGACCAGGCGGGCAACGTCGACTGAGAGGTGACGTGTGTGTGCGGATGCTCATGGGGGCGATCCCGATTCCGATCCCGCGACGTCAATGAACCAGCGGACTCAAAACCCATAGACCCGTAAACCCATTCAATGAACCGCGATCTCAATCTGCAGCGCCTGACTCAAGCGGAGGGCCCCTGGGACCTGATCATCATCGGGGGCGGGGCGTCGGGGCTGGGAACGGCGGTCGACGGCGCCGCGCGTGGCTATCGGACACTTCTTCTGGAGCGAGCCGATTTTGCCAAAGGGACCTCTTCGCGCAGCACCAAGCTGATCCATGGAGGGGTTCGCTATCTGAGGCAGGGCAAGGTCGGGCTGGTCCGGGAATCGCTGCAGGAGCGCGAACGTCTCCTGCGTAACGCGCCCCATTTGGTGAGCCACCTTCCCTTCGTGGTTCCCATCTACCGTTACTGGGAAGGCGGCCTTTATTGGTCGGGTCTCAAGATTTACGACCGGCTGGCGAGTGACAACGGTTTGGGCAGGTCGCGGTGGCTCTCCCGCAAGCGGACCATGGAGCATCTGCCGACCCTGGACTCCACCGGCCTGCGGGGCGGAGTTCTTTACCGCGACGCCCAGTTCGACGATTCACGTCTGGCGGTTTGTCTGGCGCGGACCCTGGATGATCTGGGGGGAGTGGCTCTCAACTACTTCGAGGTCAGGGGACTTCTCAAGCGGGGGAACCGGGTGAGCGGCGTCGAGGCCGTCGATCGGGAAAGCGGGTTGTCGCATCCCATCCGGGGCCGGTCTGTGATCAACGCAGCGGGGGTCTTCGCGGATTCGATCCGCCGAATGGACGAACCTGATGCTGAGCGGATGATCGTGCCCAGCCAAGGAGTGCATCTCGTTTTGCCCGCGAGGTTCCTGCCGGGAGGGACGGCGCTGATGGTGCCCAGAACCGACGACGGGCGAGTTCTTTTCGCCATCCCCTGGTGCGGACGGGTGGTCGTGGGAACCACCGACACAGAGGTGGAGCGTCCGCTGGAGGAGCCCCGGGCGCTGGAGTCGGAAACGAATTTTCTCATTCGGCACGCCGGACGGTACCTTCGTCCCGCCCCAGATCGG
>JBFGHF010000511.1:0-3740 GCA_041578355.1 Acidobacteriota bacterium | reverse complement strand
CGCGGACCTCCATCAACGACGGGGCCTTTCGCGCCTTGGCTCGGAAGGGAAGGGTGCGAATGGTTTTGAGGTTGGAAGTCACGTCTTCGCCGACCAGGCCGTTCCCCCGGGTGGCGCCCCGCACGAAGCGGCCCTGGCGGTAGGTCAGCGCCACCGCCACCCCGTCGATCTTCAGCTCGCTGACGAAATCGATGTCTTGGCGTCCCAGCAGGTTGGCGATCCGTTTGTGAAAGGCCCGCAGCTCGGCTTCGTCGAAGGCGTTGGCCAGGCTCAGCATGGGGGCATGGTGCTCCACCTTGGCGAACTTCTCCTCAGGCTCGGCCCCGACCCGCCGGGTGGGAGAGTCGGGGGACTGCAATTCGGGGTGGTCTTCCTCGAGTGCTTGCAGTTCCCGGAAAAGACGGTCGTACTCCTGGTCCGAAATGGAGGGGTCGTCGAGGATGTAATAGCGATAATTGTGCTGCTCGATCTCGTGCCGCAGTTCCGCCAGGCGAGAGGCGGGATCCGTCTTGCTCACGGGCCGAAATATAGCTTAGAAGGCTGACCGCTGACCGCTTACGGCTGGCCGCTTACGGCTGACCGCTTACGGCTTGCCGCTTACGGCTTATCGCAATTGCCCTTGCCAGGACCCCGGGCTACGTTGTTCAGCCCTTTCAGGGCAAAACACCGATCAGCGCTCGATTTTGCTTCCAAACTCAGTTTGTTATGATTGGTCTCGCCATGAGCGTGCCGGTGATAAGCAAGATCATCTTTACGGTGACCTTCCCGCCGCGCACCGCCAATGGCCGCCACGTCCCCTTCTTCAAGCTTCACTGCCTGGCCAAAAAGCAGCTCACCGATCTGGAGGTCATCGAGACGATCGACCACCTCTTCGAATGCCACCGTTGCCTGGAGAACTACCGTTTCGTCCGAGCCGGCTACCCCAAGATCTGGGGCTGATCCGAAGGTCGTGACCGCGCTGCTGGCCGCTGGCTGCTGACCGCTGACCGCTGGACTACGGACTACGGACTGCGGACTGCCGACTGCTAACCGCTTGCGGCAAATGCCAAGTGGCAAGCGGTAACCCGTAAGCGGAAGGCGGTAACCGTGCGTTGAGCTGACCGCTGACTGCGGACTGCGGACTGCCGACTGCGGACCTGCCGACTGCGGACCTGCCGACTGCAGACTGCCGACTGTGGACTGCGGCAAGTGGCAAGCGGGCAAACCTTGACGTGACTCACGCCGAATGAAAAACTGAGAGTCCGGGGAGGCTGTCGATCTCTGCTGCCCGGATTTTCCCCGCTACCGGCTCCGGCAGCCTGACATGGCATGCTGCGCTTCGACTTCAAGGGCTTTCGTCATTTCCGCCGTCGGCGCTTCTGGGCCGAGTTCTGGTCGGAAAGCCAACGCGATCACGTGCTCGGCATGGCCGCCGAGCTGAGCTACTACTTCCTGCTCGCTTTTTTCCCTTTCCTGATCTTCGTCAGCGACATTATCATCATCACACCCATCGAGCCCCAGTTGATGGAGAAGATCCTCAACGAGCTGTCGCGGTTCTTGCCCAGGATGACTCTGGAAGAGATTGTCGAAGTCATCGATCTGAGAAGGGCGCCGGCGGGAAGCCTTTGGAGTTTCATCTGGATGGCGGTCTCGCTTTATGCGGCTTCGCTGGGACTGCTGGGGACCGCCGGAGTCCTCAACCGCGCTTATCGAACCAAGGAAACCCGGCCCTATTGGAGGGTTCACTTGAGGGCGGCTTTGGTGACCGTGGGCGTTTCCCTGCTGGTCATCGTGGCGGCCATTCTGCTTTTTTTTGGCGACGATCTGACCGCCTACACCCTGGACAACCTTCCCCTTGACCCCCAGAGCTATTCTTTCTTTCTCCTGGGTTGGATCTACGGCGCCCTGCGCTGGATCCTGATCTTCCTGTTCTTCAACCTGGGAATCCAGATCGTCTACTACTCTTTGCCCGCCCGCAGACTCCCTTGGAGGCTTCTCTCGCCAGGCAGCGTCGTGGCGGCGCTGGGCTGGGTGCTGGGTTCGCTTATCTTCAGCTTCGTCGTCAATCAGTCGCCCACTTACGGACTCCTTTACGGCAGCCTCAAAGGACTCGTCGTCCTGATGGTTTGGTTTTATCTGTGCAGCCTTCTCCTCCTGCTGGGAGGAGAAATCGACTCCGAGATCTTCCGCATGCGGCGGGGGCAAAAGAAGCGACCACCGACGGCGAAACCACAAGGGTGATGGTCTCGGACGTCGTATTCGACTCGACACTCGCCATTCGACACTCGTAACATCTCCCGGATGGGTTTCGGCGCAATCGACTATCTCATCCTGATCGGCTACCTGTTGGCCACGGCCGCCTTCGGGACTTGGCTCGGCCGGGGACAGAAAGACACCCGCGACTATTTTCTGGGGGGGCGAAAGCTGCCTTGGTGGGCGATCTGCTTTTCGATCGTCGCCACCGAGACGAGCACGCTCACCTTCATCGGAGCTCCTGCCATCGCCTACACCGGAGACCTCACCTTCCTGCAAGTGGCGATGGGATACATCGTGGGCAAGACCTTGGTGAGTTTCTTCCTCATCCCGGCCTACTTCAAGGGAGAGATCGAGACCGCCTACGAGCTGCTTCAGCATCGTTTCGGCTCCTTGGCGCGGGCCCTGACGGCGGTGATCTACCAAATCACGCGAGCGTTGGCCGACGGCGTCCGGCTCTACTCCACCGGGCTGGTTCTGGCAGTCGTGATTCATATTTCCGAGATCTGGGCGGTCGTGATCATCGGCGTCATCACGGTCTTCTATACGTTCGCGGGCGGGATTCGGGCCGTCGTGTGGAACGACGTAATCCAGCTCTTCGTGTATCTGGGCGGGGCTCTCGTCGTCTTTTTCGTTCTTCTCGACAAGCTTCCCGGCGGATGGGAAGCGGTGGCGGCCAGCGCAGCCGCCGCCGACAAATTCCGCGTCTTCAACTTTTCATTCGATTGGAGCGTCCCCTACACCTTTTTTGCGGGTTTGGTGGGAGGCGGGTTTCTCACCTTCGCGACTCATGGAACCGATCAAATGATGGTGCAGCGCTACTTGGCTTCGGGGAGCCGGGGCTCGAGCCAGTTGGCGTTGATCGTCAGCGGCTTCCTGGTGCTGATCCAATGGCTCTTCTTCCTCATCATCGGCGTCATGCTTTTCGCCTTCTACCAGGAGTTCCCGCTGGGCCGGGAGCTCGAGCAGGCCGACCGGATTCTGCCTATCTTCATCGTCGAGCAACTCCCCTCGGGCGTCTCGGGGCTGATCATCGCCGCGGTCTTCGCCGCCGCCATGTCGAGTCTGAGCAGTTCGCTCAACGCGCTCGCCTCGTCGACGGTCAACGACTTCTACAAAAGCTATGTGCGCGGCAAGAGCGAAGCTCACTTCTTGAATGCGTCGAGGCTCTTCACTCTGCTTTGGGGCGTGATGTTGATTCTGATCGCTGTGCAGGCCCGTGCCACCACTTCGGTGTTGGAGCTCGGCCTTGCCATCACCAGCGTGACCATGGGACTGATTCTGGGGATCTTCCTCCTGGGGCAGTGGTCGATGAAGACGGGGCAAACCGCCTGCCTGGTGGGGGCGGGCTTCGGCCTGATTGCTGTTCTGTCGGTCGTGGGAAGTCCCGATGTGGCCTGGACCTGGTACGTCCTCACCGGCACAACCGTGACCTTCATCGTGGGGAAGCTGGCGACGCTGTTTCAGGCCGGGCAACGCAGTCGACGCGGCTGATAAGGGCGTCGCGG
>JBFGHF010000510.1:0-3752 GCA_041578355.1 Acidobacteriota bacterium | reverse complement strand
CTACGCCTGCGGGGGTCTCGGGCGTAACGCCTTGCCAGCGCGGCGCTTCCGACGCCTCGCGACGAAGCCTGATGGATAATCCCGGCAAGGGGTCCTTGCCCTGGTGGCTTCCGTTCAACGGATCAGAAAGACGGGGATCTCGATCGAGTTGAGCAACCGCAGAATCCCGTCCCCCTCGAGCAGGGGGCTGTCGGCCGAGATCAGCAGGCTGCCTTTGCCGGCGTCTTTGAGTTGTTTCAGCAGGCCGCTTACCCTGCCTACGATCACGGTGGAGCTTTGCCCGGGTTCGAGATGACGCAGCAATGAGGCGACCTGCTGTTCGAGATCGGCTGCTCGTTCGGGTCCTTCGGCAAGGATCAGCACGGTCACTCGATGCCCGGTGGCAGCGGCCAAATGCAGAGCCGTCTCGAGAGTTTTCCGGCTGGCCTCCGGGTCCTCGTAGACAACATGCAGCGGCGCACGGAAGGCCGTTCCCCTTCTCACCACCAGGACGCTGGGAGTGGAATGGCGAGCCACGGCCTGGGCGGTGGAACCGAGCGGGGCCATGGTCTTGGCAGCACAGGCGCGGCCGATGATGATCAAGTCCGCCTCGCGGGCCGCGGAAAGGACTTGCTCGGCGACCTCGCCTTGGACGCTGCGAAAGGTGTAGCGGATCCGGGCAGCTTCGGCCACTCCCGCCAGTCTCCGCCGCAAACGGATCGCCTGAGCCCGAAAAGCCCGGCTCAATGCGACTTGGTCGAGCGGCTCTGGAAGTCCCGAAGGAACCTGCACCTGGTGTGCCATCGGCAGTGCCGCCAGGCGGGAGAGGTTGACGTCCTCGACGAACAGGGCATGAAGCTCGGCCTGCAGCGAAGAGGCGAGCTGTGCGGCCGCCTCCAAGGCCGCCTGGCTGTGGGACGACGACTCCAGGGCAACCATGATCTTTCGGATCGACAGCTTCCCGATCGGCTCGCTCTTCACGACTTTCTCCCGCCTTTTCCGTGATTCGACATGCGGTCGGCCAGATCCACCAGTCTCTTTTCCACCAGGGCGTTGAAAGTGGAATCGGGGAACCGTCCGTTTTTGTCCCTCTCCCCGGCGACCATTCCAGTGAGGACCTCGATTCCCTGATTGACGGTTTCGATCGGGTAGACGTGGAATTTGCCGGTTTGCGCCGCCGCCACGACGTCGCGCCGCAGCATCAGGTTCTTGACGTTGGAAGCCGGGATCAAAACACCTTGTTCCTCGGTCAGTCCTCGCGCCTGGCAAATGTCGAAGAAGCCTTCGATTTTCTCGTTGACTCCGCCGATCGCCTGCACCTTTCCGTGTTGGTTGACGGAACCGGTGACGGCCAGGGATTGACGAATCGGGACGCCGGCCAATGCCGAAAGGAGGCTGTAGAGTTCGGCCGAGGAGGCGCTGTCCCCCTCCACGCCGCCGTAGGATTGCTCGAATACCAGAGTTGCCGAAAGAGACAGCGGACGATCGAGCGCGTACCGCGCGCCCAGAAATCCGGAGAGGATGAGGACCCCTTTGGAGTGAATCGGCCCGCCCAGTTCCACTTCGCGTTCGATGTCGATCACTTCGCCCTTGCCCAGTCGCACGCGCGCCGTGATCCGATTGGGACGCCCGAAGCGGAAGTTCCCCAGCGAAATCACACTCAAGCCGTTGACTTGACCGATCTGCTCGCCTTCCGTGTCGATCAGGATGTTTCCGCGCTCAATTTCTTCCTGCATGCGTTCGCGAACGCGGTCGGCGCGGCGGATCTGGGCGTCGATGGCGCGTTGAACGTCCTCGGCTCGAATCAAGTCGCGTGATGCCTGGCGCGCCCAGTAATCCGACTCGGACAATAAGTCCGTGATGTCGCCCTTGTGGATCGAGAGTTTCTCTGCATCGCCGATGGAGCGTGCGCTCTGTTCCAGGATGCGGGCTACCGCGCCGCGGTCCAAGGGCAGCAGTTTCTGGGAACGCGCCATGGTGGCGATCATCCGGGCGTAGAGCTGGTTGTTTTCGGGGCCCCGATCGATCTGCTCTTCGAAATCGACGGCTACCTTGAAGAGTTCGGAAAAGTCCGGATCCAGGCTGCTCAGCAGATAGTAGAGGAGCCGATCTCCGATCAAGACCACTTTGACTTTCAGGGGCACCGGCTCGGGCTCGAGGCTGACGCTGCTGATCAGGCTCAGCGCCTGTCCCAGCGACTCGATCCGAATCTCGCCGGAACGCAGAATGCGCTTCAGTCCCTCCCAGGCATAGGGTTGCAGCAGCACCTTCCTGGCGTCCAGCACCAGATAGCCGCCGTTGGCTCTATGCAGTGCGCCCGGCTTGATCAAGGTGAAGTCGGTCACCGAAGCCGCCATCGTGACGGTGTGCTCGATTTCCCCCACCAGATTCTGGTAGGTGGGGTGATCTTCGTAGACGACCGGGGCACCCTGGTCTTCCCGGTGATCGATCAGCACGTTGATGATGTAGCGCCGGAAGAAGGGAGATCCTTCGAGCAGCGGATGTCTGGGGATTCCGAGGCCCGCGGTGGGCGGGGACTCGGGCGGCTTGAGAAAGAGCTGGAAGTTGTCGACAACATCGGCCTGGAAGGCCTCCAGATACTCGATCACGCCGGGAGATTCTCGATAGGCCTCTCGGAGTTCGTCGATCAGATGCCCGACGGCAAATAGGGCCACCTCCCGATTGAGCTGTCTGAGTTTGTCGCGGATCTCCTTTTCCCAGCGCGGAATCAGCCGGAGGATGGGTTGCAGCTGTTGCTGCAGCGCCTGGATGTCTTGTTCGTACTGCTGGCGTTCTTCGACCGGGAGCTTTTGAAAACGTTCGGGCGACATCACATTGCCGTCCCGAACCGGCGCGAAGGCCAGTCCGACCGGCGTCCGCAAGAGTCCCAGGCCTCGATTTTCCGCCTCTTTGCGAAGGCCCTCCATCGCTTCATCGCGGCGCTCTGCGACCTCTTCTTCGATGATCTGCTTGCGGGTTCGGTACTCCTCACTGTCGAAGGCCGAGGGGATCGCCGAACGGAGATCCTCCACGAGTTTTTGCACGTCGGCGCCCAATCGGCTTCCCAGTCCCGCCGGGAGCCGCAGCAATTTGGGTTTGCGGGGATCCTCGAAATTGTTGGTGTAGCACCAGTCGCTCGGGGCGGGCTGTCGGGCCGCCTTTTCGACGATGAAGTGTTGAATTGCGCTGTGCTTTCCGACACCGGGAGGGCCGAGGGCGAAAAGATTGTAGCCTTCCCGATCGATTTCCGTGCCGAAACGGACCGCTTCGGCGACCCGGTCAAGCCCCACGACCTCGGCCATGTCTTCTAGTTCGGCCGTCGTTTCAAATCGAAAGTCGCTGGCGTCGCATTGTGTGCACAGGGCTTTTGCCGGAAGGGCTTCCACATCAGGCATCCGTTCTCCTCATCTCCGTTGCAGGTGCCGCCCCCATGATTATAGTCTCAGGCCCGGCGGAAAGAGCGCTTCCGTCGGTACCGCGGGCATTCTTGCCTGACCTGAGAAAGGAGCGACCACTCGCGGGTTCGGAGCGCAGCATCGAAGGCCGCGGCACCCCGCGCCCCGACCGATCCAGAGAATGTTATTTTTTTAGCAGTTTTTCTTGACCGCTCTTTACGCCCTTGCTAGTCTCGGTGTCGGCAACCCAAACGCGAAAAGGCGGGGCAATCCCATGCAATACATCCGTAGAGCTCTCTCCTTCCTCTTTTTCATCTCCATCGCTACGGCCCTTTGTTCGGGGCAGATCGTGCAACCCGGCCAACCCGCCGACTTTTT
>JBFGHF010000509.1:0-3759 GCA_041578355.1 Acidobacteriota bacterium | reverse complement strand
GTCGTTTCGGCCAACCCGCCACAAGACGCTAGACCGCTGCCTCACACTTCCACCGTCTCGCCGCGGCGGGGGGCGTAGGCTGCGGCCTCGAACTCGGCCTTCAGGGTGCCCGCGAATGTCACCGCCGATTGTTCTTCGCCATGCACTACGTAGGTCTGTTTCGGGTTGCCTTCCAGCGAACGATACCAGCACAGCAAGCCCTTTTGGTCGGCATGAGCCGAGAAGCTGTCGATGCTCGTGACCTTGGCTCGCACCGGCAGATACTCGCCAAAGATCCGCACCGGATCGGCGCCCGATTCAATGACACGCCCCAAAGAGCCGTGGGCTTGGTAGCCTACGAACAAAATGGTGTTGCGGGAACTGGAGATATTGTGTTTGAGGTGATGCTTGATTCTTCCGGCATCGCACATGCCGGACGCCGAAATGATCACCGAAGGCTGCTTGCTCTTGTTGAGAGCGATCGACTCGTCGACGTCCCTGGTGAGATGCAGGCCCGGAAATTCCAGGGGCTTGTCTCCCTCTGCATAGAGCTTTCGGGCCTTTTCCGAATAGGCTTGCGGATGCACGGCGACGACACGGGTGGCCTGCACGGCCATGGGGCTGTCCACATAGATGGGAAAGCCTCCCAGCCGGCCTTGCTCGACCAAATCGTTGATTCGGGCCAGAACTTCCTGGGTACGCCCCACGGCGAAGGCCGGGATGATGACCTTGCCGCCGCGGTCGATGGTCTTTGAAATGACCTCGTAGAGTTCTTCGGTGGCATCGCAGCAAGGATCGCGCAAGCGGTCACCGTAAGTAGACTCGATGATCAGCACTTCGGGGCAAGGCACCGGCTTGGGAAAACCCAGGAGGCGAGCGTCGGGCACTCCCAGGTCTCCGGAGAAGGCCAGCCGGCGCGAACCCTCGCCGCTCTCGAACCGAACTTCCACGATCGAGGCTCCCAGAATGTGTCCGGCCTCCACGAAACGCGCCTGGGCCTTCCCGTCGAGGGGAAACCATTGTCCGAAGGGAACCGACTCGAAACGCTTGAGCGTTTCCCAGGCGTCTTCCTCGCTGAAGAGCGGCTTCACCCAGCTGTAGTCCTTGCCTTTCTTGCGCAGCCGTTTGACCTTCCAGCGCGCGTCCTCTTCCTGAATCCGACCCGCGTCGGGCAGAAGAATCTTGGCCAGAGCGCGGGTGGGCGCCGAACAGAGGATGGGACCCTCGTATCCCGCTCGGACTAGCCTGGGCAAACGCCCGCTGTGGTCGATGTGGGCGTGGCTGAGCAGCACGAAATCGAGCTTGGAAAGATCGAAGGGGAACTCCTGGCGGTTTCGTTCATGACGATCCGATCCACCCTGAATCAATCCGCAATCGAGGAGCACTCGCAGCCCGTTAGCCTCGACCAGGTGACAGGATCCGGTGACTTCGCGCGCAGCGCCGTGGAAAGAGATTTTCATCGCGCGGCGCATCTTACTGGAGAGGCAGGGTCGCGAGCAACGAGACGGCGATTGTGCAAGGAAGGGGAACCACCTTCCCAGTCGGGCTGATCAGTGATTACCGCCGAGGCCGAGCGGCTAGCTGATCTTCCGAATCGAGACCAGGTTCCTACGCTGTCGGACGGTCTTCTGGCTGCGCAGATACTCTCCGAAGCGCCTCGCGGATAGAGCCGCTGAGAAGTAATACCCTTGGCCGTACTCGCAGTTCAGTTTTCGGGCGAGGCTGACTTGCTCTTCGTTCTCCAGACCCTCCACGATCACCTTCATTCCCAGATCGTGAGCGAGTTCGACCATGGCTTCGACGATCTTCCGGTTTCCGCTCTTGAGGAGCTGGCTGCGCATGAAGGAGCGGTCGATCTTGAGAGCATCGAAAGAGAAACGGTGCAGGTAGCTCAACGAAGAATAGCCGGTTCCGAAATCGTCGAGGTGAATCTTGACACCCGAGTCTTGAAGTTGCGAAAGGCGGGAAGTCAGGCCGCCCTGATTGCGCAGGAGGGCGCTTTCGGTGACTTCCAGTCGTAAATGGCGGGCCGGGAGGCCGGTCTCCTCCAGGATCTCCAGTGTACGCGGAACCAAGTCGGGCTGCATGACTTGTTTTCCCGCCAGATTGACATTGATTGTGAGCGCCGATGCGTCGTTGATCGTGTCCAGCCAGCAGCGCAGTTGACTGCACGCTTCACGCAGTCCCCACCAACTCAAGGGCACGATCATTCCCGTTTCCTCGGCCAACCAGAGAAACTGTTTTGGCGAGAGCAGCCCCTGACGCGGATGCTGCCAGCGCAAGAGCGCCTCGACCCCTGTCGTCGCCCCGCCTTGCAGGGACACAATGGGCTGATAGTGCAGGGTGAACTCGTCGTGTTTGAGAGCTCGCCGCAGATCGTTCTCGAGTTGCAGCAGGTCGACGGCTTGGGAGTGCATCGACCGATCGAAGAACTCGCAACGGTCCCGACCTCGAAGTTTGGCTTGATACATCGCCGTGTCGGCATCCCGCAGCACCTCGGTCGGGGTGCGATAGTCGGGGCGGCCCCAGGCGATGCCGATGCTCGCCGTCAGATAGATCTCGCGGCCTGCCAGCAAGTAGGGGCGGTTGAGTTCCCGGCGCACCCGGTTCCCGATGCGCAGGGCTTGCCGCTCATTGGCTACGTTGAAATCGAGGAGCACGAACTCATCGCCTCCCAGCCGGGCCACGGTTTCCATGGAAAGACCGCTCTTGAGCAAACGCGAAGCCACCGACTTCAAGAGTTCGTCTCCCAACAGGTGCCCCAGGCTGTCGTTCACGTTCTTGAAACGGTCCAAATCGAGGAAGAGCACCACGAAACACGGCTTGCCTGATTGCCGGCTGTTGTCGATCGCCCTTTCCAAGCGTTTGCTGAGCAGGGCCCGGTTGGGCAAGCCGGTCAGTTCGTCCTGGAAAGCCTGCTGATAAAGCTGCTCCTCGCTCCATTTTCGGTCGCTGATGTCGGCCTGCGATCCGGCAACTCTGCAGGGGCGGCCCTTCTCATCCCTCACCGCCACTCCCCGACAGAGCATCCAACGGTAGCCTCCATCCTGGTGGCGCAAGCGATACTCCGCGGTGAAGTGGGGACTTTCACCCTCGAGATGCTTGACAATCGCCTTTCTCAGGGCCCCCAGATCCTGCGGGCAGACGCGATCGAACCATTCCTCCGGCTGGCCGTGGACTTCCCCCTCTTCGGCCCCGATCATGGTTCTCCAACGGGGGGAGAAATAGATCTCTCCTTTCTTGAGGTCCCAATCCCAAAGCCCGTCGTTGGTCGCCCTGGCGACCAGTTCGTAGCGTTCCTTGTTCTCCCTGAGATCATGTTCGACGCTTTCTCGCGTGTGGATCTCGAAGTGGGCACGATCAAGCGCCTTCTGCAACTCGGTTTTGCGGAAGACGGAGTGGACTTTCAGGCCTGTGGCGGCAAAGAGCCCGAACACGTAGTAGAGCCAGGACAGCGACGCTCCGGCGGTGAATGCGAGCACGGCCCAGACGCACAAGGTGACGACTTGGACCAGGGCCAAGCGACTCAGGGAGAGAAAGAAACTCATGATTCCGGCGCCCAGGAGGCCAAGGTTGAGCGCTTCCTGGAAGCCCGACAAAGCGTGAAGATGAGCCACGCTCAGCAGTAGTGGCAGGGCCGCCAGTAGGGAACCCACCGATTCGAACCAGCGGGCCGGGATTCGCCAATAGCTCCAGATCCAGCGGAAAATGAGCAGGAGCAGTGCGGTGATGGACCCGAGCGCGACCAACGGGCTCATGCGCAGATCGGGCTGAACCAGG
>JBFGHF010000508.1:0-3769 GCA_041578355.1 Acidobacteriota bacterium | reverse complement strand
CTCGCGCGCCAAATCTCTCTTTCACATCCTGATCTTCTTCCTGATCGCTCTCGCCATGGGGGTGTTCGTCAATGTGGCCGCAACCTTGTTGAGCACGGCCTACAACCCGGAAGCGATCTATCCGAGCGCCACCCTGATGATTCTCGCTTTGGGTCTCGGATGGATGGTCTACAAGCGAGGCGTACCCATCTTTTGGATCGCCGTCGTTGCTTTCTTGATCACACTTGTGAGTGTTTGGGCGGGAACCCGCTTGCCGCTGATTTCTCTCAGCGTCGGCGAGTGGAGCGTGATCCTGCTGGTTTACAGTTTTGCCGCGTCGGTGCTGCCGGTGTGGCTTTTGCTTCAACCTCGAGACTTCATCAATTCGCTGCTGCTCTACCTCGGTCTCGCCTCGATCTACGGCGGGTTCTTCCTGCTCGGGCCTGAGTTCGCCGCACCGGCCGTGCAGACCAACCCTCCGGGAGCGCCGCCGCTTTTTCCGTTCGTGTTCATCGTCATCGCCTGCGGGGCCATCTCCGGATTCCACGGCCTTGTGTCGTCGGGCACCACGGCCAAGCAGATCAACCGTGAAACCGACGCTCCCTTGATCGGCTACGGCGGAATGATCGGCGAGTCATTGCTGGGGTTGGTGGCGGTGTTGGCCTGTACCGCTGGATTCCAAAACGCCGAAATGTGGCAGGCGCATTACCGGTCTTGGGATCTCGCACAGGGGCTGGGTCCCAACATGAAGGCCTTCATCGACGGCTCAGCTCTTTTTTTGACCGAGTTGGGACTGTCGCTTGAAGTGGCCAAGGCCTTCGTGGCCCTGGTGGCGATCTCCTTTGCGCTCACCACCCTCGATTCCGCGACCCGGCTCTTGCGATTCAACATCGCTGAAATGAGCGAGACGGTCCGCTTTCCAACCCTGGGGAATCGCTACGTGGCCTCCGTTTTGGCGGTTTTCACGATCGGGTTTTTCGCCTTCTACCGAATCCAGGGACAACCGGCGGGACTGGCCCTCTGGCAGCTCTTCGGCACCACCAATCAGATCATGGGGGCGCTCACCTTGCTGGCGGTCACTCTCTACCTGATCCAGCGCAAAAGGAATTTCTGGTACACCGCGGTCCCCATGGTCTTCATGCTGGCAACGACCATCACCGCGATGATCATCAAGCTGCGCGATTTTTGGAACCTGGGCACCTGGCTGCTGCTGGGTGTGGGGTTTGGAATCCTGGTCTTGTCGGTTTGGCTCACAGTCGAGGCCGCGCTGCGACTCTTTCGCAGAGCCAAGTCCGCAGAAGCGACAAAAACCTAGCCCGCAAACGCTATCCCGGCGGGAAGAATCGAGCTTGATTGGGCGGCGCCGTCTCCCGTCCCGGCTGGGACGGGCTGATAATAGCCCACCGCTTCAGCGGTGGGTTGAGATCCAGCCTCCCCCCATCAAGTCCCGTAGGGACGGCTGAAAGAACGCTTGTTCTCCGGGGTTTCATTCGTCCCTCCGGGACTCTGAACTCGGCTGGGGCTGAATACCCAGGGCTTAGAGCCCTGTGCTATTTTCACACCGCCCCTCCGGGGCTCTTCGCACCCGCATCGACTGCCATTCCAACGCCTCCGGCTAAAAGGCTCAATTTGGGCTACACGCCCGAGACGAACGCAGAGGGAGAAAGGCGTCGCCCCAGGCCAGTAACGCGGGGGGCCGACGCCTATTCCCCTAGCAATCCGCTCAACCAGTGCACCACGTTGAGGCAGAAGCGCGCGTTCTGACCGGCCTCGTCATGGTTCATTCCCATCTTGAAGCCGCCGGCGTCCTGCGCCGTGCACATGGCTGCTTCGCCGAGCACGACCACTCGCCCCTCGCCCCAGCGGCGGGCGGCGCCATGGGCCCAGCCCTCGACCGAAAACGTCGGCTCTTCCTCCTCGGGGACGTCGGGAAGAGTTGCTTGGAAGTCGGTCCACGCCTGGGCACTCGCGGGATAGACCATCAACGGCTGGAATTGACTCGACAAAAAGAAGGCATGGCCGGTGAACGTTGCCACCGAATCGACCTTGTCCGCCGGGCTCCTGCCTCTGGTGATGGGATGGTCCAGCAGCGTACTCTTCTCTCGAGTGAAAAGATCGGGTACGGGATGGCTCCGGTCGGCTCGCGCGTAAGTGTCGAGCATCCCCACACCGAGAAGCAGGCCCAGGTCCCCTGCCGCCCCGGGTATCGGAGCGTGATCGATGAGCAGCAGGAGCGCGCCGCCCCCTCGGATCCACTTGACCAACTCCACCAGTTCCTTTCGAGTAAACGCCGGGTCGTGGGGATAGGCCCAATCCTCATCGTTGCCGGGGCCGATCGGATTGGCGCTCACCAGCAGGGAACAGTCCTTGAGTGTGTTGCGGCTGAAACGGGAGGAAAATCGCTTCACCCGGAAGCCGTCACCCCGCAGCAGGTCAGCGAAGGCCCGGTAGCGCCCCTCGGCCGTGTGGAAGTTCTTGTGGGCTTCGTCAATGCAGACAGTCGGCCCCTCTCCTTTGGCATAGGCCGGATCGGGGTTCTCGAAACGAAACGCTTGGTCCGCTCTCTGCTGGGCAAGCACCGAAACCAAAGTGAGGAGCGCGACTACGGATCCCAACCTCTTCATGTTGGAAGTATAGCGTCTTGCGCCTTACGTCCTCCGTCTTTTCCGCCTGCCGGCCGAAGCTCTGTCGACAGCACAAGAATGGTCCTTGATACTCCGTCCTGCACAACCACAACTGCTCATCGATTTGCTGAAGATCGCACCTTGGTTGGTCAAGCAAGTTCGCACTTCACATCTCGCATTCCGCACTTTCAGCTTCCGGTGCTCTGACTCCGGCGCTCACGACTCCGCGCCCTCCCCGACCCCCGAGGCGGGTTTTGATTTCGAAGGAGTTTTGTGGCACAGTGCGCTCGGAGGTTCCCCATGAAAAAAGGGCTGCTCGCGGCGCTGGTGGTGGGAGTGTTGGCGGTCCCGGTTCTTGCCAAAAAGCCTTGGCTGGAAAAGCCTGCCTCGCAATGGAGCGAGGCGGAAGCGAACAAGGTACTGACCGACTCCCCCTGGGTGAAGAAAGAGACCGTGGGAGTCTTTCTCGACAGCAAGGCCAGGCAGAAGAACTACGGAGACTTGGTTCGAGCCGGCAGCCGGGGAGCGGGAACCGCCTACGGGGCCTCGACCTCGGAAGATCAGCAGGTGCAGCAGAAACTTTTCTGGATCCAGTTCACCTGGGTGGCCCAACCCGTCCGGGCGGCTTACCAGAGGTTGGCCCAACTGGAGGGGCGCCCCGCCCCGCCGCAGCAAGCGGACCCCGGAGTCATCCAGTTCTTCGCCCGGGGGGAGGGTTTGCCGTTTTTGACCAATCGCGACGATCCCCACATCCGAAAAACCCATCTGAAGACCAAAACGGGCGCCACTGTTCCCGTCCAGGCCGTCCTCTACGATGAGAACTTCGAGCGCAATCCCATGTTGGTTCTGCTCTTCCCCTCCCGGGTGGACGGCGAGCCGACCCTTTCCGCCGACGACAAGCAGGTCCAGCTGGTCTTGCAATTAGGGGAAGACAAGCAGCTCAAGGCCACCTTCAAGCTGAAAGACATGGTGATCGACGGCGAACTGGCGCTCTAAGTGTCGGCCTTGAATTCAGTTTGCGGAAGTCGCGTTCGGATCGAGCCTACCTGACGAAGCAGAACCCGGTCAGTAGCAAAATCCTGTCATTAGCAAAATCCTGTCATTAGCAAAATCCTGTCATTAGCAAAATCCTGTCATTAGCAAAATCCTGTCATTAGCAAAATCCT
>JBFGHF010000507.1:0-3781 GCA_041578355.1 Acidobacteriota bacterium | reverse complement strand
GGGTCTGATCAGCACCGCCAACCTCTTTGTCCCCTTCTTCACGACCAAACCCGGAGGATCCGGGATCGGACTTCTCCTCTGCCGACAGATCGCCGAGGCCCACGGCGGCGTCCTCAAACTCGACAACCGCGGGGATCGGAACGGCTGCGAGGCGATTCTCGAGCTGCCCTGCGGTCAACCTGCCGAGCTTTCCAGAGGATGACGGATTCCCCGGCGCCACGCTCGTTTCTTCCGCCCTGATCGCCCCAAGCCGAAAGCCGAAAAGTCAACTTCAGAGCTTCAGCTTCTTGAAAATCCTCTCCGGCACAGCCCGGACCACCCACATCAGAGGGCGCCAGAAGCGGGGCCGGTAGTAGACGCCTCCGGGCTTATCGAGAATCGCCATGCAGTCACGGGCGATTCGGTCCGGGGAGGCCACCGCGAACAGACCGGGTTTGCCGTAGGTCATGGCGGTGTCGACGAATCCGGGTTTCAGAGTGTAGACCCTCACCCCTTTGCCGTCGAGACGGTTTCTCAGTCCCTGGAGAAACACCGAGAACCCTCCCTTGGCGGCCCCGTAGGCGTAATTGCTCTGCCGCCCGCGGTCTCCGGCGACCGAGGAGATTCCCAGGATGAATCCCGATTTCCGGGTTTCCATGGCGTTGGCGAAAAGCGACAGAAGCGATACCCCGGAGGTCAAGTTGACTTCGATCAGGCGGCGGGCGGATGCCGGGTCCTGACTGTCTCGGGGCTGGTCTCCCAGCAGACCCACGGCGAAGATCACTCCCTCCCAACCGGGCAGGCGTCGACTGCATTCTTCGACAAAGGAGGAATGACTGTCGAAGTCGGTGGCCTCGAGGCGAAGCCATTCCACGGCGCGGCCCGATCGGATGGACAGATCCGAGGCGATCCGTTTCAGCTCTTCGGAATCGCGACCGGCCAGAAGCAGATCGCGACCGGATCGGGAAAGCCTCGCCGCCAGAGCCCGCGCGATGGCGGAACTGGCACCCAGGACGATGACGCCGCTCAACTCCGCCTCACTTCCCAGCCCAGCCGCCGCGACAGGTCGGAAGCGAATACTCCCTCCGGGTCGAAGGCCTCCTTGAGGCGCAGCCATTCATCGAAGCCGGGGTACATCTGGCGAAAATGGTCGCCCGACAAGCGAGCATCCTTGGCCAAGTAGACACGTCCTCCATGATCCATCACCAGACCGTCCAGACTGGCGAGAAGTTCCAAAGTCGAGGCTCCCCGCATGGCGAAATCGAGCGCCAGGGTGTAGCCCGCCTGCGGAAAGCAGATCAAACCGTCGTCGGGACCGAACCTCTTGAGCACCGCTAGAAAAGACCCTTTTCCCGAGTCGCTGAGCACCTCCATCACCTTGCGGAGCCCCCGGCGGGCCGATTCGGGAGGCAGGACGAACTGATACTGCAGGAAACCTGACTTCCCATACGCTCGGTTCCAGCTCCCCAGCTTGTCGAGGGGATAGAAAAAAGGGTCGTAGTGCTCGACCGTCGACGACTTTCCCCGGCGAAAGCGACGGTAGTAGAGACTGTTGAAGAGTCGTATCGAGGCGGGGCCGACGACAAAGCCCGGCAAATCAACGGGAAGCGAAAAAAGGTGGCTGTTTCTGACCAATAAAGGATCGCGTGCTTGTCGACCCGTAAGGTCCTGCGGGGAAGCCGGGTTGCCTCCCATCAAGACGCCCCGCCCCATCCGTGCGCCGCGGGCCAGGCAATCCACCCATGCCACCGAATAGGTGTAGTTGCGGTCCTCTTCTTCCAGGTAGAGGAGCGTCTCTTCGAGGTCGCGCGTCCGTCTGTAATCCACCCGGACGTAGGCGGTTTCCACTTTCCGCATGCGCAGGCCGACCGCCAAGATGATCCCCGTCAGCCCCATCCCTCCGACCGTGGCTCGAAACAGATCGGAATCCTCCGCCGTCGAACAGCGCTTCGCGGTGCCGTCGGCAAGCAGGACCTCGATCCACTCGATGTGCCGGGAAATGGTTCCGTCGCGGTGATGGTTCTTGCCGTGCACGTCGCAAGCCACGGCTCCGCCGATAGTGGCGAACTTGGTGCCCGGGGTGACAGGGAGAAACCAGCCTTGGGGAAGACAGACCTCGATGATCTCCTCCAGGCTGACGCCTCCTTCGCAAGCCAGTAGACCGCTCTCGCGATCGAATTGAAGGAAGCGGTTGAAGGGGCGGCTGAGGATGATTCCGCCACCGCGGTTCAGAGCGGCGTCCCCGTAGCTCCTGCCCAGGCCCCGCGTCAGATAGGAGTCTTCGGGGCGGCGCGTCAGGAGCTCCGAGAGATGGGAACGTTTTTCCGGCCGGTAGACGCGGGCGACGCTTCGGGGGTAACGGCCCCAACCGCTCAATTCTGCTTCAACAAAGCCCGCCAGCGCCGCAATCTCCCAATGATTTGGCCCTTGGCCAATGTTCGAACTTCGCTCCAGACCACGAGATCGTCAACGCGGAGTTGGCGAGGGCAGCTCGAATCCTCTTCGCTAACCCGGCTGCCGCCGGGAAAACCTCCACGTTCAGAAACCCACTTTTAGAGATCCTGCAGATTTCGAGTTCCCGGGCAGCTTGTCGCCTCGAATGCTTCTACCGGTCTTGGGCATCCTCGAGGGCGAACTTGATGTAAGCAGACATCTCGTCGAAAGGAATGGCGCCGGGGAACAGGGCTCCGTTGATCATGAATGTCGGGGTGGAGTTGATTCCCAGCTGTTGCGCTTCGCTGAGATCGGCTTCCACAACGGAACTCGTTTTCTCCTCGTCGAAGCACGCCAAAAAGGCATCGCCCTCGAGCTCGATTTCGCTGGCGTAGGCGGAGACCTTGTCACGAAGGTTTTCCACGGTGATCTCTTGCTGGTTCTCGAAGAAGCGGGAGTGCATGTCCCAGAAGGCCTCGGGCTTCTGCACGTAAGCACAAACAGCGGCGATCGAGGCCTTCTTGGCCCAGGGGTGCAGCTGTTCCAGAGGGAGATGCTTGAAGACGAGCTTGATCTGGTCGCCGAACTCTTCCATCACCTGTCGCTCGAGATTCTTATATGCCTGGGAGCAGTACGGGCATTGATAGTCGGAGAACTCCATGACCACCACCGAGGCGTCCTTATTCCCCTTGAAGGGGCGATCGGAGATGTCGGCTTTGGCTACCCTCTCTTCAGCGCCTTCGAGGCGCTGATCCCAGCGTGCCCTGAGGGGGTCGACCTGCAGATCCCACACCTGGCCGAGGATCAAGTATTTCTGGTCGAGCGTGATATAGATTTCGGTGCTCTGCGGGCGCCCGCGGTTATTGAACGAAAGCTCTGCCTTGTAGAACGGAGTGTCGGTCGATTTCTCGATGGCAGTCACCTGGGGGTCCTGGAGCTGCGGAAGCAGGCTCTTCACGTACTCGGTGACTTTCGTCTTCAGGGCATCCGGATCGCCCTCCGCAGCTTGGGTTTTGGTCGTCTCGACGCAAGCCGTGAACAGAAGAAGCAAAAACACGGCCGCGAGCGCCGAAAACCAAGGGGATCGAATGTCTGACATGGAGAACCTCCGTTGTAAAAATCCCATTATAGCCTTTAGCGAGAGGATTTGGGTCTGTTGGTAGACGAGCCCATGGGCCTGGCAGGCTGATCGGAATCGCAATCGGGTCGGGATCAACGATCTCGTTCAGTCCCCACCACCCCCCTGGACAAGCGGAGCTTTCCGACCCATCTCGCACTCAAACGTCGAGGTGCGAAAAAAACCAAGCCGTTGCCTGTAGACTATGCCCGTGGAACTTTTCAACGTCGCAGCTCTGCTGGTCACTCTCTC
>JBFGHF010000506.1:0-3790 GCA_041578355.1 Acidobacteriota bacterium | reverse complement strand
CGCACACCGTATTTCACGACATCGCCTCCGCACACAAGGAGATCCAGGCTGCCTATGAGATCTCGCAGACGGTCGGAAAATCGCTCAGTGTTTCGGAAACCCTGGCCTTGCTGGGTGCCAAGATCAGGAAGATGATCCCTTGTGAGGGTTGTTCGATCTACATGCTCAACTCCCAAACCAACACCGTCGTCCCCTACTTCGCGACCGGGTTTCACACTGAGATCCTCGAGGAAGTGGAGATGCGGATCGGCGACGGAGTCACTGGCTGGGTGGCCGCCAACAATCAGACTCTGTTCAACGTGTCTCCGGCTCCTGATTTCAACGAGCAGCCGCTTTTGAAGGCGATCTTCCACGGCTGCCTTTCGATTCCCCTGGCGATAGAGGAGAACGTGTTGGGTGTGATCACGCTCTATTCGCGCCAGCCCGACCAGTATCGCGAAGAACACCTGCGGTTGATGGAGACGGTTGCCCGCCAGGCGGCCTCGGCCATCAACAACGCAATCATCTACGAAGAAACCCAGGAGGATGCCTACACGGATCTGTTGACGGGCCTACCCAATCTGCGCTACTTCACGGTGTTCGGGAATCAAGAGTTGCTGCGTGCCAATCGGGTGGGATACCCGGTGTCGTTCCTGATGATGGATTTGGAGGGGTTCAAGACCGTCAACGATCGTTTTGGCCACCGCGCCGGCGACAGGGTTCTGATCGAGATCGCCCACATCCTGCGCAATCAAATGCGGAAGTCGGACACCTGCATTCGATACGGAGGAGACGAATTCGTGGGAATTCTTCCCGGGGTTCACCAACAACTGGTTCAACCGACCCTCGATCGGATCCAGGAGGCCGTGGACGGTCATCAGATCGTGCTCGAACAGCGGCAGACGCTGCGGGTCGGCATCAGTGTCGGTTCGGCGACCTATCCCGAGGACGGCAGAGACCTCGAGCTGCTGTTGGAGATCGCCGATCAGGCGATGTACCGCGACAAGGTGACCCGCGGCCGTCGGCGAGCTCCTGCCGATATCCTGCCCTTCGACCGACGCGACCCGGGCTAGACCTTTAACAACCGGGACGCGACGCCATGGGTTGGCCGCCGAAGCCTCTAGTCAGCGTGATCATTCCGACGTACCAACGTTGCGACTTTCTTCCCCAGGCGATCGAGTCGGTGATCGGCCAGGCTTTCAGCGACTGGGAGTTGATCGTAGTCGATGACGGTTCGTTCGACGAGACCCCAAAGTTGCTGCAGAGCGTCGACGACGGTCGGGTGCGAGCCGTCCGCCAGCCCAACCAAGGAGTCAGCGCGGCCCGAAACCACGGTGTCCGGTTGGCGCGGGGGCGCTGGCTGGCCTTCCTGGACAGCGACGATTCCTGGAAACCGCGAAAACTGCAGCGCCAGATCGAGGTCTTGGAGGAGTTCCCCGAGTATCGGGCCGTCTACACCGACGAGATCTGGATTCGCAGGGGCCGCAGGGTCAATCCGCGCAAAATCCATGCCAAGTACTCGGGCTGGATTTACCGTCGATGTCTCCCTTTGTGCATCATCAGTCCGAGTTCGATCCTGCTGGACCGCAGGCTGCTCGAAGAGTTGGGCGGATTCGATCAGGAGTTTCCGGTTTGCGAAGACTACGACCTTTGGTTGCGCCTTTCGGCGCGCCACCCGGTGCTTTTCTTGAATGAGCAACTGATCGTCAAACGGGGCGGACATCCGGGTCAGCTCTCCCGTAGCGTTTGGGGGCTGGATCGGTTTCGGCTGCGGGCCTTGGTCAAGGCCGCCGAAGGAAGCCCTTTGTCAGTTCAGCAGAAACTCTGGACGGCCTGCGAGATCGAGCGAAAGGCGCGAATCGTGGCGGCGGGAGCGGCGAGGCGAGGCAATCGCGAGCGAGCCCGACGCTACTCTCGACTGGCGACAGAATGGAGTTCGACAAGGCATTCACTGGCGGTGTGGCAGAGGATGGCCCGCGCCCAAAAACCGCAATGAAGATTCTACCGGCATCGCCGTTGTACGACCGTAACTCTTACCTGTAGCAGGACCTTGGCGCCCACTCCCCCGAACTCTCTGGCACCTGCCTCTGACAGACTTTATAATCGAACGTGCTAAGCCAACATGACTGGCCCCTGATTTGCTCCCAGGGGATTCTCGAATGCGCTTGCCCGCAGCCGCGGACAGGCTTGGAAGGACCCGACCGCAGGGTCCGAGGAGTTCATTATGGAATCGATTGCTGCTGACTTGGAACGGATCATCGGCCCGGTAGCCGTTTATCTTCCCCGCTTTCTGCTCGCTGTCGCCATCTTGGTGGTTGGCTGGCTGATCGCCCGCATCGCGGCTTGGTCGGTGCGCAAGGCCCTGGATCGAACCGAGCTGGACAATCGTATCGCCGACTGGATCAGCAGTCGCGAAGGCGATGAGAAGCTGGAAATCGAATACTGGGTGGGGCGATCCGTCTTCTTCCTCCTGATGCTCTTCGTCCTGGTGGCCTTCTTCCAAGTGCTGGGACTGGCCGCGATCACCGAACCGCTCAATCGCTTTCTCAACGAACTTTTCGGCTTCGCCCCTCGTCTGCTGGGACCCCTGGTTCTCTTGGTGATTGCCTGGGTGGTGGCGCGCGCGCTGCGCTTCCTGGTGCGTCAAGGTCTGGAGAAGGCCAATCTGGATCAGCGTTTTTCCGATTCGGCGGGCGCCGACCCGGAAAAGAGCCTTCCCTTGTCGCAGACGCTCAGTGAAGCGGTTTACTGGCTGGTTTTTCTGCTTTTTCTGCCCGGCATCCTCGGCCCTCTGGGTCTGACCGGGCTTCTCACGCCGGTCCAGAACCTTGTCGACCAACTCCTCGGCTTCCTGCCGCAGCTGTTGGCTGCGCTGGTCATTCTGGGTGTCGGTTGGTTCGTGGCCAGGATCGTGCAGCGAATCGTCTCGAGCCTTCTTGCCGCCGTTGGCGTGGATCGAGTCGGCGAGGGGATGGGGCTCGATCAGGCGTTGGGGGAACAGAAGCTTTCGGGTTTGTTGGGAACGGTCGTCTATGTGCTGATTCTGATTCCCGTATTGATCGCTTCTCTGGACGCTTTGGCCGTGGAGGCCATAACCCGGCCCGCCTCGGCGATGCTCAACACCATTCTGCAGGCGCTGCCCAATATCTTCGCGGCCATTTTGGTTCTGGTGATCGCTTACCTGGTGGCCAAGGTGGTGGCCGGGCTGGCGACCAATCTGCTCACCGCGGCAGGATTCAACAAAATCCTCTCCACGATCGGGCTGGGCAGGGAACCGGGCGAAGGGGAACGGACTCCCTCCGAAATGGTGGGGCATCTTCTGGTGGTGGCGGTGATGTTCTTCGCCGCCACGGAAGCGGCCCGCCTGCTGGGCTTCGAAGTGGTGCGCGAACTGGCTTCCCAATTCCTGGTATTCGCGGGCCGCATTCTGCTGGGACTCATCATCTTCGGCGTGGGACTCTATTTGGCGAACCTGGCCTCGAGCGCCGTCCGGTCGAGTCGGGCCGCCGAAGCGGGTCTTCTCGCCATGGCGACGCGGATCGCAATCCTGGTCCTCGGCGGCGCCATGGCGCTGCGGCAAATGGGCCTGGCCAACGAGATCATCAACCTGGCTTTCGGTCTGACCGTGGGTGCCATAGCAGTCGCGCTCGCCATCGCCTTCGGGTTGGGGGGCAGGGAAACGGCGGCACGCCAGTTGGAAGCCTGGAATCAGAAAGTGAAAACCCGTCCGCCGGATCGAGACAACTAGTTCGACTAGGTCGGCAGGAAGTTCACAGACTGGTCAAGTTTGAGTTTTGAGACGTCGTAATCG
>JBFGHF010000505.1:0-3790 GCA_041578355.1 Acidobacteriota bacterium | reverse complement strand
TCTTGGGGTTGGGTTTGGAGCCAGAGCACGGCTTCCATGGATGTTCCGGTTATCAAACCGGATAAGGATGTTGTTGTGGTTTCCGCCCGTTTTTCGAATCTGATTCCAGGCAGCAGATACCGCCTGGGTCTCGGTGCCGCCGCCGGCGATATGTCACCCGTCAAATTCGAATTGATCAGGGAGAGCGGGGGGGAATCGAAGGTCGTCGAGATGCCGATCACCGCCTTCAAGCAGGCGCACAACTGGTGGGGACTCAAAGAAATCGTGTCGCGCGGCTGTGAACTCGACGGGGCCCTGCTCAGCGGCGCGGATTCGAGAATCGTGATGCGAGTCTCTTTCACCCGCGAATTCGGCGACAATGCGGAAAAGCTCTATGTCTTCGTTGCCAAGAACTACGGTCAAAACACCTGGTACATCGAAGACGGGGCCGAGATGACGAAGAAATACTGGTAATCCGCAACCTCCCAGCTCGTCCTCGATTTCCCCTATCACTGGCGGCCGGGACGGCTGGCCCTCCATGCCCCTGGAAACGCTCCAAGATCTCCTGGATGAGATAACGAGACTGGGCACCCGCGAAGCGGTCCGCTTCACAAACGGCTACCGGACTTGGACTCTCACCTACCGACAACTCGCCCGTCGAATCGGCGCTTTCGGTGCTTTTTTGAATCAACGAGGTCTGGGTCCGGGGGACCGAGCGGTCCTCTGGAGCGAGAACCGGCCCGAGTGGCTGATTGCCTTCTGGGGTTGTGTCTCGCGTGGAGTGGAGGTGGTTCCGCTCGATCCCCATTGGTCGGCGAACCTGGCCTCTCGGATCCTAGACCACTCCCGAGCCAAGCTGCTCATCGTCGGAGAGCGGACCGCCGGCCACGGTCTTGCCGCCCCCACGATCACCACCCGCCAGATTGCGGCGCTCCCCGAAGCGGAAATCCGCTGCGTCCCGATTGAACCGGACAACGTCGTCGAAATCGTCTTTACGTCGGGAACGACCGGAGATCCCCGTGGAGTCGTCCACCGCCATCGGAACATCTGTTCCAATCTCGATCCAATCGGTCGGGAGATCGCACGCTATCGCGGCATGGCCCGCCCTTTTCAGCCCATCCGCATTCTCAGCCTCTTGCCCCTGAGTCACATGTTCGGTCAGTCGCTGGCCCTCTACGTCCCCGTCCTCCTGCACGGGGCGGTCGTGTTCACGACCGAATCCAATCCCGAAGCCATCATTGACACCGTGCGCCGCAATCGAGTCTCAGTCTTGGGACTGGTTCCGCATATGCTCGCCAGTCTGAGGGACCATCTCAATCGACGCTTCGGATTGGAAAACGTCCCCTCTTTGGGTCGCGGCTGGAGCGGGGCGGCCCGACGCTGGTGGCGTTACCGCAAAATCCATCAACTCTTCGGCTTCAAGTTCTGGAGCGTGGTCGTGGGAGGGGCTCCGGTGGCGCCGGAATTGGAATCCTATTGGTCGCGGCTCGGCTTCGCCGTGGTGCAGGGCTACGGCCTCACCGAGAGTAGCCCCGTGGTCACCGTCAATCATCCTTTTCGCGCGCGACACGGCTCGATCGGAAAGGCGGTGCCGGGGCAGGTGGTCAAGCTGGCGCCGGACGGGGAAATCCTGGTCCGCGGCGAAAGTGTCGCCGGCGAGTATCTGGGTGCTCAATCGCAGCTCAGCCCGGTCTCCGAGGACGGTTGGCTCCACACCGGCGACATCGCGGAGCAGGACGCTGAAGGCAATATCTACTACAAGGGTCGTAAGAAAGAGGTCATCGTGACCCCTGCGGGTCTGAACGTCTATCCGCAAGACGTCGAAGACGTTCTCAACCGCCTCGAGGGGGTGCGCGACAGCGTTGTCGTCGCGAAGCGGGAAGGGGGCCGCGAAGTGGTTCACACCGTCCTCATTCTGAGCGACGGCCAAGAGGATCCCTCCCGGATTGTCTCGCTCGCCAATCAGTCCTTGGAGGCCCATCAACGCATCGGAGGGTGGACGGTTTGGACCGGGGAGGATTTCCCCAGGACGGCTTCGACCCGCAAAATCAAACGTGGTGAAGTGGCGGCCCGGCTGGCTGGCGAGGCGGTTATCGCTGACACGGGGAGTTCGGGACTGGGGGCGATCTTGAAGTCTCTCACCGGCCGACACGGCAGCGACCTGAAAAAGGAAGCTCGCCTCAACGAGGACTTGGGTCTTTCCTCTCTCGACCGGGTGGCGCTGCTCTCCCAAATCGAAGATCACTATGGAGTCGCTCTCGACGAAGGTCGTTTCGCTTCTCTGCAGACGGTCCACGAATTGGAGCAGGAGCTAGCCCAGAAAGAGGCGGAGGGAGCAGGGGAGGCGGCTCCTCGAGACCCGGCTGACGGGATGCCCGACTGGGCCCGGTCCTTGCCCGTCCGCTGGTTTCGGTCACTGGCCCAATGGGCGGCGATCCTGCCCCTTTTTCGGTACTACATACCGGTGACCCTCAATGGCCTTGATCACCTCGAATGCCGCAATCCTCCTCTTCTCTTTGCAGCCAACCACTGCAGTCACTTCGATACAGTCGCCATCCTGGCCGCCCTGCCCCCCAAGTGGCGCCGATTGCTCGCTCCCGCCATGCAGAAGGAGCGTTTCCGCCCCTTTTTCGAGAGGAACCACCCCTGGAAGGAGCGCCTGCGCTGGGCAGTGCTCTATTTCCTGGCTTGCGGGCTGTTCAACGCGTTTCCCCTTCCCCAGAGGATGGGAGGGGTGCGAGGCTCTCTGACCTACGCCGGAACCTTGTCGGACGAAGGCTATTGTCCTCTCATCTATCCAGAGGGCGCCCGGTCGGCAGACGGCGAACTCCTCCCCTTTCAACCCGGGGTGGGGTTGATGGCGCTCAAGCTGAATCTGGCCGTCGTTCCGGTTCGGATCAGAGGAACGGAGAAGATTCTTTCCAAATACGATTCTTGGCCGAAGCGGGGGCCGGTGCAGGTCAGCTTCGGGGCTCCCCTGGAAGCGGGCGATCTGACCGAACCCGAGCAGATCGCCCGGAGAGTGGAAGAGGCGATTCGGAAGCTTTGACGGGGGCTCTCCCTACCCGAAGACGTCGCTGGACCCGGCGGCGGGCAGGATGCCCGCGTTAGCGCGTCCTCGCGCCGGACTGGCGGACCGTCCTGTAACACGGCCTTCCAGGCCGCCTCCCCGAAAAACCCGCCGGACCCAAATCCACACACCAGAGTCGACATTCCATACAATGTTCGACCATGGCCCTACCGGTAGCACATTCGGCAGTGGCGCTGGGGATTTCGCGGCAGCGTGAGCCTCGGGTGGTCGCCCTGGTTTTGTTGGTTGCCATCCTCCCCGACTTCGACTTCGCTCTGGTCTGGGGGTTGGGGCTGCCGGTGGATGTTTACCATCGGACCTTCTCGCACTCACTGGTCGCTGCGCTGCTGCTGAGCGCACTCTATTCATGGTTTCGGCCGCCGTCGTTGAAATCACTCGCCCCGGGCGTGTTTTTTGTGGTCCTGATCAGCCACTCCCTGCTCGATATCCTGTGCACCGCCGATGCAGCCGATCACGGAGTGATGCTCTTCTGGCCCGTCAGCGATCTCCGGATCGGTTGGCCGGTCTTGGTCCCCCTTTACCGACAGTTCGCAGAATCCCCTTTCTCCTGGCCCGGATCGCTGCGATTCACTGTTTTGGAATTGCTGTTGGCAGGGCCCCTCTGGGCCGGGGTCCGCGTGCTCAGAAACCGCTTTGCGGATGAGGCGAATCCTGGATGAGAAACCCGAAAACGAAGTGGATAGGCTACCTGGCCTTGATGTCGACGGCGGCGTTGGCGGG
>JBFGHF010000504.1:0-3790 GCA_041578355.1 Acidobacteriota bacterium | reverse complement strand
GGGTTCGACTCCCACCCCGGGCACACTTGGAATCAGCCTCGGTCTGAGACGGCCGGTGTTAGCCTGTCAGCCCCCTTCATGACGTCATTGCATCGCGTTACCAGTCTCGAATAGAGTCGAAGGATGTTGACTTCCCCGGCACCCGGCCGCAAGGACATTGACGACCTCCTGGCGTTTCTTCCCGCCTTCGAAGATCCAAATCGAGATTGGGTCGAAAAGTGGATGCCCGATGCCGCCGACTACTCCCCCGAGGCACAGACCCTGGTCTTTCCGTATCCAGTTTACTGCGAGGACGTCTTGGCCTTTTTCGCGCTGGCCGGTCAGCCTTGCTGGAGCGACTACGAGTACGAACCGAAGCGCTCGGGCGAAATGTTGGAGGACGATGAGGCAATCCGGACCGCCGACCTCCAGCAACTGAAGTCGATGTTGACGTACTGCGTTCGCGGAGAGCGTTTTTGCGACGGGCATTGGGGGAGTCTGCTCAGGTCGGGCAGGATCGTCGCTTTGCTGCGAAGGCTGGCCGAACTCAGAGGCCAGGTGGAGGGCCGGACACTGGGCGGCAACTCCCTTCATGCCCCACGATGACGGGCAGGGGTGTCCGTCCCACGGCCAGCTCGTCGCGCCCACCCGGGGGGCGTCATCGGACTCCTGCCGTGGCCACGCGCTCATCCCGGAACAACCACAAACGCGTTCAAGTCCTCCGGTCTGGTCAAGCTCATGGCCCACTCTCGCTCCGGCTCCCGATTCTCCGCCTCCCGCAGACTTCTGGGAAGAGTCCGTCGCGAGGAGTCCAGGTGTGCCTGCAGGGCGCTGGGCATCCCTCCTCCCATCTTTCTCTCGCTCGATGGCCTGGATACCCGAAACGGCGTTCGCCCAGCCCTCGAAGCCCGGAAAAGCTTGATGTCTGCGCTCCGCTCCCACCTCGACACCCTGCTTCCCGATTCCGTGTTCACTCTCAGCCCCGACGGAGAATATGGGCATCCCGAACACATCATCGTGGGATCGGCGATCACCGAACTGCTCTTGCGGGAAGGGTGGGTGGAGCAATATCCGCTCTACTATTTCGCCTGGACCCAGGAGCAGGTGGCGGATGACCCCGATCTCGCGGAAGTCGACGAACTGATTCACCGGGCATCGGCAGACGAGGCGAACTCGTACTTCTTCAGAAGAGATTTCAGGCTAGCGCAATGCAGCTCGGAAAGTAGGCTGCCGAAAAGAGTCAATCGCGGAGGCCAACCCGCTCTTCCAGTCGTGTGAACCGGGGATCGCTCCGCAGAGGGTCGAACATCGGGTCGACCTGCAGGAATACCAGCAGAGAATCCCGTTCCGCGTACGCTGTTTCGAGCCATCGGAAGGCCTCCTCCCGATCGCCGAGTGCAGCAAAAACGGAGGCGATCACCGCCGGTGCGACGTACTGAGTGTCAGACAGTCGAATCAACCCGTCGAGGGTCTCGCGGGCTTCCTCTCGTCTGCCGGACAGCGCGTAGGCCCTGGCCAGCTCTGCCGGCTCGTCGGGGCTGCTGCCGGACAGGGGCATGGCCCGAGTGAAGGCGGCGATGGCTTCGTCATGTCTTCCCTGCTCGGTCAGGGCTCTCCCCAGGGCCCAGTACCCGAACCCGAAGTGGGGGTCCATCTGCAGCGTCTTCCGATACTGCGCTTCCGCTTCGTCGAAACGCCTCGCCAGGTAGAGGACCTCGCCGATTCCGACCGTCTTGTCGAGCGACAGCGGGTCCAGTTCCAAGGCCCGTTGCGACTCCGCCAACGCCTCGTCGAAACGGCCCAGAGCGGCCAGGGAAAAACCGTATCGCCGGTGGGCGTCCGAGTCGCCGGGGTTGAGCAGCAGAGCGCGCTCGAAAGCCGCCTCCGCTGCTGCCCAGTCCCAATCATGAAAGAGCTGGACCGTGGCCAGGGCCACATGCGCTTCGGCCAGATTCGGGTCGATTCTCAGGGCCGTGCGAGCCGCCTCCCGGGCCTTGGGAAAGCCTTCTCGAGGAGGAATCACGTTGAATCCGCACAGGAAGTTGTACGCGTCGGCGACCCCGGCATGAGCCTTGGCGAAGTCCGGTTCCCTGGCCAGCGCCTGCTGAAAGTGATCGAGAGCTTTCCAGAAGCCGTCGTCGACGTTTCTGCCCAGATGGAAACGGCCCAGCAAATACAGCTGGTAGGCCTCGACGTTGTTCGTCTGCCGCCTCGACAGGAACTCCCGCTCCGCATCATTCAACTCCACGGCCAGCGCCTCGGCCACCTTCTGGGAGAGGGAATCCTGGATGACGAAAATGTCCGAAAATTCTTCGTCGAATCGTCCCGCCCACAGCTGGCGCCCGTCCCCGACTCGCAGCAGCCGAACGGTCACCCTGAGCTTGTCGAGTGATTTTTGGATCTGTCCCTCCAGCACGGCATCGACTCGCTGTTCTCGACCCGCGGCCAACGCGTCCTGTTCGAGGTCCGCGTAGCGGCGCACCGCGGTCAGCGGCCGTACGTCGATCCCATCCAGATAGCTCAGACGGGAAATCAGAGTGTCGGCCATCCCCAGCTCGAGCGATTCATCGCGGTCCTTCTCGACCAGGGGCTTGAAGGGCAGGATCGCGATCGAGCGGATCGAGGTCGTCGCTGGCGGCTGCCCGGGCGCCGATACCGGCCCCGGTCGGAACACCAGCAATCCGGCCAGCCCCAGCAGGAGCAACGTCCCGGTGATGATCGCTCTGCGTCTCCCAACTCTTCGACGGGGTTGGCGCTGTGCGGGGGGGTCGAGCAGGGTCGGGTGACCTTCCGCAGCCGGGAGTGTCCTCGCGGGGTTTGCAGGCGCAACGGTCTGGGACTCGAGGTCTCGGAGCCGGGCCGCCATTTCCGCCAGCGATTGATACCGGTCGCCGGTCCGCTTGGCCAGGGCGCGATCGAGAAGTTCGGAGAACGCCGGCGGCGCGTCTTCGCGAAGTTGGATCACCGGTGTGTGAGGCGTCTGGAGGAGCGCGTGGATGGTGTCGGCCGCGGTCTCCCTCCGGAACGGTATTCTCCCGGTCGCCATCTCGTAGAGGACGACACCAAACGAGAAGATGTCGGTGCGGTGATCCGTGGGCTCGCCTCGCGCCTGCTCCGGGGACATGTAGGCCGGCGTCCCCAGCAGTCCGCCCGTTCGAGTCAGGTCCGCCGAAGCACCCTCCGCCGGAATCAGCAGCCGGGCCAAGCCGAAATCGAGAAGTTTGGCCTGGCCCCGCGGGGTCACCATGATGTTGTTCGACTTGATGTCGCGATGGATGATGCCCCGCTCGTGGGCCGTGCTCAGGCCGGCCGCCACCTGCAAAACAATCGAGAACAGCTCGCTCCACTCCAACGGCCGACCCGCGATCCGGTCCCGCAGCATCTCCCCCTCGATGAACTGCATCGCAATGAAGAGCTGTCCGGACTCCTCTCCCACCTCGTGAATGGTGCAGATGTTAGCGTGATCGAGGGCGGCGGCCAAACGTGCCTCGAGCAGGAAGCGTTGACGTGATCGATGGTCGCCGGTCAGGCGGCGGTGAAGGAGTTTGAGGGCCACCCTGCGGCCCAACCGGGAGTCCTCGGCGAGGTAGACGTCGCCTACGCCTCCCGAACCGAGATGCCGGTGGATTTGGAAGGGTCCGACTGTTTCCCCGGGGGCCCAGATCTCATCCGCGTTCATCGTTCAGGGGATCGCTCCCCGGTCACTCCGCTGCCCTCGAGACTGCCGTCGAACCCGAATTATATCAATTGGGGGCGCCAGATTGGGGTCTTCCGGGAGACGTTCCGGACTTCGTACGATGGGAACGCCAGT
>JBFGHF010000503.1:0-3793 GCA_041578355.1 Acidobacteriota bacterium | reverse complement strand
TACCTGCAGAGCACCCAACTGAGCCAGGACGACAACTTGGCCGCGGGGCTCCAGCCGGGCGACCTGACCAAACACATGTCGTTGCCCTGGCAGGCCGACTTCAACGAGTGTTCCACGCAAACGATCGACATCACTTATGAAGATTTCAACGTCATCTATCCCGACAACCCGCCCGACCCCTGGGCGAAGCGCGAGCAAAAGTCTTGGGAGACCCTCTGGTGGCCGGCTCATCGGCCCATGCAGGTCTTCGAATTCGCCGGGATGGCGAGCGGGCAGCCTTCCTACAACTTGGTCGATTGGGCCAAGGGCATTCCCCAAAACTACGACGGGGACCTGAAGATGGTCACCAATTGGTGGAAGCTCGGATTCGTGGTTTGGAACCCCTATTTCAAGGGCGATCCAGCCGAGCCCCACAAATCTTGGGAGGATCCGGGGGGGAACCCGCGCTACATCTCGGTGGAGTCCGAACCGGTGGGGCCCTCTCAAAAGAAAGATGCTCGTGGGCAAAAAGAGCAGGAGAAAGAGCAGGAGAAAGACTATGGCTAACTCGGTTGCCACCGTTTTTGTCGGAGAGTGGGGCTATCGGAGCTGGCGCAACGACACCGATCTGGGAAAGCAACCCAAAGACTTGCTCTTCGGACGGGGCACGATTCGCATCAAGGAGAGCTCCGCCCACATACTCAAGGGAACAATCGGCGGGGATGATTGGTCGCTCGATCTTTACGGTTCGCGGAGCTACGGGAACCCCATGACGGTGCGCTTCCGCGGCATGGGAGTCGTCGACGGCTCGGAATGGATCTACGACTACGTGGGATACCTCGTGCCCGAGTGGCCCAACGGGAAACAACAACGAACGGCGATGGTGGGATCCATCGTTCGGGCCATTTCGCATCCGGGCAGCGACGGAGGCACGAATCCGGCGGGCGTGGTCGCCTCCTGGTATGCGGTCAAGCGCTCATGATGAAGCGGTGAGAGAGTTCGAGGTCCTGGGCCCGGCGGGGCGGCCATGGCTCTGGCCTTGGCACCCCACGGTCCGCAGCTCTCGACCGCACTGCACTGGAACGAGGCGACTACAGCCGTCCGCGCCTCGGGGAAACGCTTCCTTTGGGCGCGAGGCGGGCAGATGACACACGCGCCTCCTGGGGTGGCGTTGCTTCCCGCGAAAACGATTTCATCGACTCCGCCCGGGGAGAGGGTTGGCGTCTGGACCGGCGAACCTTCGATCGGGCGCTTCGCCCCCCGCAAGACTCGCCATCCTGACCGTTTTCCGGTCACGCCCTACAGTATCTTCCCTCTCCTGCCGATACATAGCTCGTACCCCTAGGACATGGAAGTCCCTGCGGAGTACGACGGGCACGGACGCCCGATTTTGGATTTCAAGGAGGAAAACCATGGCAAGCTTCAGTGTAGTCAACAACCTTCCCGGACTGATCGCCCAACAACAGGCCAGCAGCAACCAAATGAGTCTGCAGAAGACTCTGTTCCGCCTTTCCTCGGGTTTGAGGGTGAATCGAGGCGGCGACGACGCGGCCGGCTTGGCCATCGCCGACGGCTTGAAGGCGCAAGTCCGGACCCTGCAACAGTCTGTGCGGAACGCCAACGACGGCATCGGCTTCGTTCAAGTGGCCGACAGCGGCCTGGGCCAGGTCACCAATCTTCTCAACCGCGCCGCTTCCCTGCTCACCCAGGCAGCCTCGGACACCAACCAGGGCGGCGAAGGCGCCATCGAGACCGAGTTGGCGCAGATCTATCAGGAGATCGACCGCCTTGGGTCGGCCACCAGCTACAACGGAGTCGCCGTCTTTTCGGCCACGGCGGTGAACATCTTCGTCGGCGACACCCAGAATTTGACGGCGGCCAATGCCGAGATCAGTTTCACCACCGAGACTCTCGACATCGCAGGACTGGCGGTCACCACTGGAATCACGGGCACTGGTTCGAGCATCTCTGTCGACATCGCCCCGACTTCCACGGCATCGGCCATGCTGACCGAGGTCGAGGCGGCGATCGACACGGTGGCTTCCCGGCGCGGCACGTTGGGCGCCTCGATGAACCGGCTCGAGAACTCGGTTTCCATCATGCAGGCCCAGATCCAGAATCTGACGGCCGCCGAGTCGCAGATTCGCGACGCCGACATGGCTCTCGAAGTGGCCAACCTCACCAAGTTCCAGATTCTGTCGCAGGTGAGTCTGGCCTCGATGGCCCAGGCGAACGCGGTTCCCCAAGGCGTTCTGAGTCTTCTCGGATAGTCCGACTCTCCCTTATTTCACCGCCGGGTTGGGCAGTGACAGCCGCAACCCGGCCAACCTCCTCAAATGAGGGATAGAGCTATGTTTACGGATGCAACAATCAATTTGAACGTGGGAGCCGCGCCGCCCGAAGGGAGCGGTCAGCAGCCCCCCGTTCGACAGATGGGCAAGCCACCCCCGGCTCCGCCGGAAAGCAGCTCCGCTCCGCAAGTGTCGCGCCCTGAATTCTCGTTGGCCGGAGCTCCCCGCTCCATCCCCGCCTTGAGCTTTCAGCGAGATGCCTCGGGCGAGATGTACATCTCGGTCATAGACCGCGAAAGCGGCAAGGAGCTTCGGCAAATCCCTCCGGAGGAGCTGAGGCAGTTGGCCGAATCTCTGGAGAAGTGGACCGGCAACGTGTTCGACGCGGTGGCCTGAGAAAGGCGCGGGAACTTACGGCTCCTGTTCGGAGCTCTGCGTTCTCGCGTCTCTTGGGGGCAGCCTCTTTATCATTCGGCCCAGAACCGGCCACCGCTAAAGGAAAGGAAATCCCGAGATGGGTGGGTTCAGCATTGCAGGACTGGGTGGAGGCCTAGACGTCCAGGGGATCGTCCAGCAGTTGATGTTCGTGGAATCGGCACCGATTCGCCGCCTGGAGAGCCGCAAGCAGTCTTTTCAGGCACAGATCGACGCTTACAGCGATCTGAGCTCCAAGCTCAGCGCCCTGGCCTCAGCCCTGGAAGCCCTGAGCGACGCAGACGGACTCGGTGGCCGGCTGGCCACCACCTCCGATGAGACTCTTCTGACGGCAACAGCCGACTCGAGCGCCTTGTTGGGCAACTACCAGATCCGCATCGACCGCTTGGCGCTCTACGACAGCTTCGTCAGCGACGCCACATTCCCGGCCTCGGACGAGGCCATCGGTAGCGGCAGCTTCGATCTGACCGTCGGGGCCGAGAGCGCCACGATCACGATCGATTCCGGCAACAACACACTCGAGGGTTTGCGCGACGCGATCAACAACGCGGACCTGGGTGCGCGGGCCAGCGTGGTCAACGACGGTTTCGGATATCGCCTCAGCATCGCCGCCGAGGACAGCGGCTCGAAGAGCGCGATCTCGATCGACAACAACACCCTGACGCTCTCGGACGACACGACTCCCTTGACCTTGAGCCGCACCCACGCGATCGCCGACACCTCCGAGTTGGACGCCAGCGTCAACATCAACGGGCTCCAAGTGACCAGCTCGAGCAACACCGTGAGCGGCGCAATCGAAGGGGTGACCCTGCAGCTTCAGGGCGCCGGTCCTGCGACGCTGAGCCTCAACGTCGAAAACGACGTCGAGGGGGTCAAGGAAGCCATCGAGACCTTTGTCACGGCTTACAACGACGCCTACAGCGCCGTGGGCGCCCATTTCGCCTACAATCCGGCGGCCGAGACTGCCGGCATCCTGGCGGGGGAATCTCTGCTGCGGACCATCCAGATGGATCTCTCGCGGGGCCTGACCGGGTCGCTGAGCGGCGCCTTCGGACCTCTCAACAATCTCTATGCCTTCGGGCTCGAAC
>JBFGHF010000502.1:0-3794 GCA_041578355.1 Acidobacteriota bacterium | reverse complement strand
GAACCCTCCGGGCTGCGCCGCCCCTCCCGCAGGCAAATAGTGCTCCTGGAAACGCGTCAGATAGTCAGGCCGGAACTGATCGATCACCACCAGCACGACCAGCTTGGGAGGAGCCGCCACCAGATGTAGTGAGGAGAACCAGGCCAAGATCCAAATCATGGCAGTCTTGACGAGAAGGCGTGAGGCTGCTTTTCTGATGTTCACGCTGGTCAAGATAGCAGAAGCGTCGCGTCACGGCGATTGAGGCCTCGCCGGGGGGAGCGCTTTCCGGAAGGCTTGGCGATGGTGGGGGTGAATCATCTTCCCGCCCCGAAGGCAGAAAGCAGGAATCCCCTCCCCTAGCTTGACACGGAGATCGTCGGCAAGTATTTTCGAAAGAATGAGTTAGGGAGGATGCTTCGCTAGTGGTCAAGCAGGATATCGTTCGTCGCGTTTCGAGTCGCATGAGCATCACCAAGGTCCGCGCAGAAGTGGCAGTCGACGCCTTTTTCGAAGCGCTCCGGCAAGCCATGAAAAAGGGAGAACGGATCGAACTGCGGGGATTCGGGGTGTTCGTGGTCAAACCCCGTAAGAGCGGTATCGGGAGAAACCCTCGGACGGGAGCGGAAGTGCCCATTCCTCCGGGCAAAACCGTCCGCTTCAAGCCGGGCAAAGAGATCCGGTTCACACCCTGACGGACTCCACAGACTTGAATCAACCGCAGCCCCTCCCGCCGGAACCCGACCTCGAGCCGGCCCAGCCTCCACCTCCTCCCAGGCAAAGACCCCTGTTGCACCTCACCCTCTTGCTGCTGACCTTCGTCACGACCTTGCTGGGTGGAGCGTTTTTCTACGAGGGCTTTCTGTCGAGCAGCGCCCAGGAAGTGCCGGAGGCTTGGGGAAGCGAAGCAATCCTCAACGCATTCTCCTTCAGCGCAACGCTGCTGGCCATTCTCCTCGCTCACGAATCGGGGCATTATTTCGCTTGTCGCTACTACGGGATCCAGGCCACGCTGCCCTTCGTGATCCCGGCGCCGCCGGCTCTGCCCCTCCCCCCTCCCATCGCCTGGCTGTTGGGCGCCCCGGGTGTGATGAGCTTTGCCTGGATTCCCTTCAATCCGTTTGGCACCTTCGGGGCGGTGATTCGGATCCGATCTCCCTTTCGCGACCGCCGCCAACTCTTCGACGTGGGGATCGCCGGTCCCTTGGCCGGCTTCGTGGTGATCTTGCCGGCATTGATGTTCGGACTGCTGCTCTCTCGCGATTTTGTCCCGCTCGATTCCGAAGGATTCTCCTACGAGTTCGGCGAACCGCTTCTCTTTCGCCTCGCCGTGCTGTTGTTCTACCAGGCCGGTGACGGCTCGAGCATCACCCTCCATCCCGTCGGGATGGCCGCTTGGTTCGGCATGCTGGCCACCAGCCTGAATCTGTTGCCCGCCGGCCAGCTTGACGGCGGACATATCGTCTATTCCCTGTTCGGCCCCCGAGCTCATCGCGTGGTTTCGCTCCTGACTCTCTTGGGACTGGTTCTGATCAGCCTTTGGTCGTTTCCAGCGGTGGGTTATCTGGTCTTCGCGGCCTTGGTTTCGATTCTGGGCCTGCGCCACCCGCCGCCCTCGCTACCCGTCGATCGCCTGGGCCGGAATCGGATGATCATCGCCATAGTGGGCCTGCTCATCTTCATTTTCACCTTCATTCCGATCCCGATTCAGATCATCGAAAACGTTGTGAGACTCTGAGAGTCCTCTACCAGTCGATGCAGTCCAGGCGGCCAGCCACCCCCAGCAGCAAAACATCACAAGCATCCATGTCAAGGCGCCGGGGGGGCACCCAATGGTGCCGCAGCAGGCGCTTTGAATCTGGACAGGGCGGAGGCCGCGCAGCTTTCCCGCCGCTTGCTGACGCGCGCGGCTCAGTAAGAACAGCGCGTCCCTTTCCCGATTTGCTTGTCAGAAAAAGGTAGGGACGGAGGCTGGCTCTGGAGTGCGGAAGCGGAGCGGACGTCGATGCTGACAAGCCGCCCTTCGAGGTCGCTGGAGGTGTAGACCGCCGTGATCTCGAGGGGCCGGTCGCTGGCGATCGACAGGAATCCTATCGCCAGGCGAATCGGGGCACTGCGGCTTCCCGAAGAGAAGTTCGCCGAGCGCTTGGCAATCGTCCATCGTTGCGGCTTGGGGCGGCACCAGGATTGCCTCCTTGCCTTCCGGCCCCGACCATCTCGGCTCGCGCCCGATGGCCTTTTCGCCGATGACGAGGGGGATGACCTTTTTTTCGACCTTGGCCGCGCAGCCGTTGGGGGTGGATGTTAATCTTAATCGTGAAGACCCGGGCGATCGGAAACGCCAGCCCGAAAAAGAGGAAAGCTCCCTTGGATCAGGCCGGGGCCTCCGCCTTTTTCATTCGGGGTCGTCATCGAAACGGGCTCATGCCGCCTGCTTCGCGATTTTAGTTGGAGCGTAAACAGCCGCCAGTGGAAGCCGGCCGGGGCCGAATGGGTCTCCGCGATCGGATCGATCATCTCTCCAAGGTGGGAATTTGCTCGAAGCGGAAACCGTCACGATCGGCGTCCAATGGACGGCGCGGACTTCAGCCTTGCTCTTCTCGGGGTTCCTCGGAGCGGCGGGTATGGCCGCCTTGTGGCCGGCTTCTCCTCTGCGCTTCGCCGTTTGGCGCCGGCGACTGCTGGCGGGTTTCATCGCCGTTCACAGCATCCATTTCGCCACGGTCTTGACGCTGGCGGCGGTGACGGCCGGCGCAAACGTCATGGAGCGCGGCGGCTGGGTCTTCCATATCGGCGTGGGATTGCTCTTCTACGGCGCCGTGATCAAGCTCTGGCAGCAAGAGAAACGGCGCTTGGCGGGCCAGGTCTCCTCGCCGGGGACTCGCCGCTTTCTGGTATTGGTAATTATCATAATCTGGCTGGTTTTCGTTCAGGCCTACGCTCTTCGTTTGGCGCTCTCCGGACTCTTCGTGGTCATGTCGCTGTTGTTGATTGCGGGCCTGGCAGTCTATCTTTTCCCGATGTTGCGCCTGCGCCGGGGCTGAGACAGCGGGAAGCAACACTCTGGCCTTGCCGCAAATCCCGCCGATCAGGTTGCTTGGTCCCCTCAATCCCCGAAGCAGATCCCCAGCGCCCGGCCGGTGGCGATGACGTCGCTGTCGAGCGGGACCCTTTTCTGCTCCTTGACGGCTTCTTCAAGGGGGATGGTCTCGACTTCGGGCGGGCTCAGAGCCACCATCACGTCGAACTCTTCGCGGGCCACGCATCCGACGGCGGCGGCGCCGAAACGGAGCGCGATGAGCCGGTCGTAGGAGATGGGGGAACCGCCTCGCTGCAGATGGCGCAAGGCGATGCAGCGGGAGTCCTTTCCGGTGCAGTGCTGGATCTCGCGGGCCACGATCTCACCGATTCCGCCCAGGCGTCGCCGTTCCGCGTCTTCGAAAACCACCTTGCCGTCGACAGGGCGGGCCCCTTCGGCCACGACGACGATGGCGAAAGGCTGACCCTGCTCTTCGCGGCGCCGGATCTTGGCGCAGACTTCATCGATTCGAAACGGGATCTCCGGAATCAGAATCGCGTCCGCGGTCCCGGCCACTCCGGAAAAAAGCGCGATCCAACCGGCGTTGCGCCCCATCACTTCCACCACCATCACCCTCTCGTGGGCTTCCGCCGTGGAGTGGAGTCGGTCGATGGCGTCGGTGGCCACGAATACCGCGGTCAGGAATCCAAACGATAGCGCCGTGCCGACGATATCGTTGTCGATGGTCTTCGGGACCCCCACGACGGGGATGCCTTTTCCCGCCAAGCGGTGGGCG
>JBFGHF010000501.1:0-3795 GCA_041578355.1 Acidobacteriota bacterium | reverse complement strand
TCAGCGGGACGCTTCTGGGCATCTCTCAAGACGTCATCCAGTTGATGCCGATCTGGGGACTGAACGGGATCACCAAGACGCTGGCAGGCTTCTCTGCTTCCTATCTGAATCGCTGGATCCTGGCGGAAAGCAACTGGGCCAGGGGCATTCTCATCGGCTGTGTGGCTTTCGCCGATCACCTGGCGAATTCCCTGATGATCCGGGTTGTCTCCATGGGCAGTCCCGACCTCCTCCCCGCTGGTCTCTGGAAGGCCGTGCTGACCGGCTTGGGCGGCACCCTTTTCTTTCATTTCTACGACCGCTTCAAGTACCCCACCCGCGACTACAGCCGGATGTGATGAGTTGGCTCGCCGGCTCCCCGGCTTCGAGCTTAGGGTGGCGGTGTTGCGACGCACTGGAGAAGATGTCGTATTCCCGCTAAAATCAGGGCTTACGGGGTTTTGAGAGCCCCGGGGAGATCAGATGGCGATCAATCAGGACAACAGCGACTGCATCGCCCGCCTGCGCTGGCTGAAAGTGATCATGGTTCTGGCAGTGGGCGTCCTGCTCTTCAAGCTGTGGTTTCTGCAGATCGTCCAATCTTCCCATTACTCTTCACTGGCACTCCAGAATCGAATCCGCCAGCTTCCCTTACTGGCGCCCCGCGGGGTGATCATCGACCGTGATGGGCGGGTGTTGGTGGAGAACCAGTACGGTTTCGATTTAGTGGTTTTCCGAGACAAGGAATACGAACTCGAAGCCCTCCTCGACTTCCTGGTCGAGGGCCTGGAAGTCGACAAGGAGGAGCTGCGTGAGCGCTTCGCCGAGGCGCCCGGCGGCTTTCAGCCTTTCCTGATCGGGCGGGATCTTTCGGTCGAACAGGTGAGCTACGTTCTGGCTCACCACAACCGCCACCCCGAACTCGGCGTCGTCGAGCGGCCCTTGCGCCATTATCGATACGGATCGCTGGCGGCCCATTTGCTGGGCTATGTCGGAGAGGTCTCCGCCGAAGAGTTGAACAGTCCTGAGTTCTCCAAGAACCGGCCCGGCGATCTAGTCGGCAAATACGGCTTGGAGCGAAGCTACAACGATTGGCTTAGCGGCGAGAATGGCCGCCGACCCATCATTGTGGACAGCCTGGGGAAAACCCTGAAAGAACTCGACGAGAGCCCGCCCCGCGAGGGAAGTCGACTCGCTCTGACCCTCGATCTGGAACTGCAACAAGCCGCCGAAGAGGCTCTCGCAGGCGCCACCGGCGCCGTGGTGGCTCTGAACCCGAAGAACGGGGAGTTGCTGGCCATGGCCAGCAGTCCGGTTTTCGATCCCAATCAATTCGCCAGGCGGCTTTCCGCGAGTCAATGGCAGGAGATCACGCAGGATCTGGACCATCCGCTGCAGAATCGGGTGATCCAAAGCCGCTTTTCGCCGGGTTCGATCTTCAAGCTGGTAACAGCCCTGGCCGCTCTCGAGCAGGGGCTGATCACGCCGTCGTCGACGGTTACTTGCAATGGCAGCATTCGCCTCTACAACCACACTTTTCGATGCTGGAGTTGGAGAACCGGCGGACACGGGACGCTGGATCTGGTGGAGGCCATCCAGCATTCCTGCAACATCTACTTCTATTTGCTCGGTCAGAAACTGGGAATCGACGAGCTGAGCCGTTTCAGCAAGCTGGTCGGGCTGGGCAGGGCGACCCGGATTCAACTCGAAGGAGAAGTGGACGGACTGGTCCCGTCGAAGGAATGGAAGGTGAAGAACCGAGGGGAGCGCTGGTACCCGGGCGAGACGATCTCGGTCTCCATCGGCCAGGGTCCGATTCTGGTCACCCCTCTGCAACTGGCGCGCATGATGGGCGTCTTGGCGACCGGCCGAATGCCCGATCTGAAAATCTTGGCGGACTCCGATCCGCCCCGTGTCGACGAACTGCACTTCGAACCGGAACATATCGACGCTGTGCGGGAAGGCATGTGGAGGGTGGTCAACCGCCAAGGCACCGGAAGGGCCGCTCGTGTGGAAGGATTCGACGTGTGCGGCAAGACCGGCACCGTACAGAGGATCAGCGCCCGCACCAGGCAGCGCCTGGCTCCCGAGCAGGCAGAGAAATTCTCCCCCGATGCTTGGTTCGTCGGCTTCGCCCCCCGCAACGAACCGGAGATCGTCGTGGCTGTGCTCATCGAAGGCGGGGGCTCGGGGAGTGAGGCGGCGGCCCCGGTGGCGGGGAGAGTCCTCGATTTTTTCCATCGAAAAAAGCAAGAACGGCATGCTGTGCCGACCGAACTGTCCAAGATGGCCTCTCTGGGCGTCAACCAGGCGAGGCGCTGAACGCGCATGCTCAACCGTAGAATCATCAGTCAATTCGACTACCTGCTGTTCGGCGGCGCCCTCTTGCTGTCGGTTCTGAGCTTGCTGGCCATCTCCAGCGCCACCAGCCATGGTGGGCAGGCCGGCCTCCTCGAGCGCCAAGCGACTCGGATCGTCCTGGGGATTCTGATTTGCCTGGTGGCGATGCTGATCGACTACCGCGTATTGATCGACTACGCTTTCGTGCTCTACGGGATCGGTGTTCTGCTTCTTGTAGCCGTTCTCATCTTCGGCAACGAGATCAACGGCAGCCGCAGCTGGATTCGAGTGGGCGGATTCGGATTTCAACCCTCCGAAGTGTTCAAGATCGTCCTGGTTTTGGCATTGGCCAGCTATCTGGCGGAGCTCAACGAGAAGTATCTGAGCCGTCGCCACATTGTGATTCTGGCGAGTTTGACCCTGGTCCCGGTGATTCTCGTGACGATGCAAGGGGATTTGGGAAGTGCTTTGACGTTCTTTCCGATCCTCTTCGGGCCGATGTTGGTGTCGGGTCTGCGGCTGAGGTTCCTGGTGGTGGTTCTGATTCTCGTCATCTGCATCGCGCCCATCGCTTGGCTGACCCTCAAAGACCATCAGAAACAGCGGATTCTCGTCACCTTCAATCCCGAACTCGATCCACAAGGGGTGGGCTATCAGACTCGCCAATCGTTGATCGCGATCGGTTCGGGCGGTCTGAGCGGAAAGGGCTTCGGCGACGGCCTTCAAAGTCAACTGGGGTTCGTCCCCGAGATTCAAACCGATTTCATCTTCGCACTGCTGGCGGAGGAACTCGGTTTCCTGGGGGGGGCGCTGGTATTGATTCTCTACCTTGCGGGACTATTGCGCCTGCTTCAAATCGGCGGGATGGCGCGAGATCGAGCCGGCATCTTGATCGTCACGGGCATCGCCAGTCTGATCTGCTTTCACGTGGTGGTCAATACCGGGATGACCCTGGGCTTGATGCCCGCCATTGGAATCCCCTTGCCCCTTCTCAGCTACGGCGGCACTTCGACTCTCTGCACATTCCTGGCCTTGGGTTTGGTGCTGAGCGTTTACAGCCGGCGATTCATGTACTCGAAAGTATGAGGTTGTCTCCGAGTCCGTTCGTGAGAACGCGGACACGGGCACCCCTGACGGAGCCGCCTTTCCGAAGGAAAACGATCGGCGCGACCCAGTCGCAACTACCCGGTTCGGGATCGCCGTCGGGATCGGCCCCCGAAGAACAGCCCGTCCCTTTCCCGTGGCGCGGCCTTCCAGGCTGCGCTCCCGGCCCCGAAGAACAGCCCGTCCCTTTCCCGTGGCGCGGCCTTCCAGCCTGCGCTCCCGGCCCCGAAGAACAGCCCGTCCCTTTCCCGCGGCGCGGCCTTCCAGCCTGCGCTCCCGGTCCCGAAGAACAGCCCGTCCCTTTCCCGCGGCGCGGCCTTCCAGCCTGCGCTCCCGGCCCCGACGAACAGCCCGTCCCTTTCCCGTGGCACG
>JBFGHF010000500.1:0-3797 GCA_041578355.1 Acidobacteriota bacterium | reverse complement strand
CATAACAGGGAGACCATCAGGAGAATCGGTGAGAGCAAATAAAGACGGCGGGCCATGGCACGCCCCCCTTCCGGTTACGTTTCCCACCTCGATCGCGAAAGAAAACGACCAGTGGGGTGACGATTCTTGGCCGGTCGCAGAAGCTCAGATCCACCGATTCCCAAGCAATAGGCAGGCCACTCTGGCTGCACAAAAAGAAGGATTTGGGGTGGCCTGGTATTCGAGAAAGGCTCGCTGCTGAACACCTTTCCGGCACCGGAAACCGGATCTCGTTCAAAACTAATGCCGGACACCCAAACGTCCCGGCGCCAAAGCGAGTGATTTGACCACTTGGGAATCGGCAAATGACTCAATGCGGGTGTGCGATCCCAACGCCAACCACCCTCAAAAAGAGGAAACCAGCGTCCCGGCAGGGACGCACCGAGAATAGCCCAGGGCGTTTAGCCCTGGGATCAGGTGCCCCCACACGATCCCGAGTCCCGAAGGGACGAATGAATCCATCCGGGATGTCAAGTCGCTTGGGGTTTCAATCGTCCCTTATGGCTTGTAAGAGGGAGCGACAAGGAGGTGGGTGTGGACGAAAGGCAAATTCACAGCTCGTCCCGGGACTGAAAGTTCCGGACTATTTTCACGCGTCCCTCCGGGGCGATATCGAAGAGTCTGGCGGACAGCGGTAAGCCGTTCGCGCTAAGCGGAGGACGAAATGCGACTACAAAGCTACGCCGAGGGAAAGTGGTTTTCCGGTCAAGGCGATGCCGTGCAACTCCATCATGCGGTAACCGGTGAGAAGGTCGCCGAAGCGACCAGCTCGGGCCTCGACTTCAAGGCTATGTTGGACTATGCCCGGCGCGTCGGCGGACCCAAGCTGCGGGCCATGACCTTTCACCAGCGCGCCCTCATGATCAAGGCGCTGGCCAAGTACCTTCTGGGCCGCAAGGAGGAATTCTACGAACTCTCCTGGGCCACCGGCGCCACCCGCAGCGACTCCTGGTACGACATCGACGGGGGCATCACGACTCTCTTCGTCTACTCATCCAAGGCCCGCCGCGAACTCCCCGACCAACCCTTTCACGTGGAGGGAGACCTGGAACGAATCTCGCGCGAGGGCACCTTCATGGGCCAGCACATCTGCGTCCCGCTGGAAGGTGCGGCCGTCCACATCAACGCTTTCAATTTCCCCTGCTGGGGCATGCTCGAGAAACTCGCGCCCACCTGGCTGGCGGGTGTGCCGGCGATCGTCAAACCCGCCACCATCAGCTCCTTCCTGGCCGAGAAGGTGGCCCGCGCGATCGTCGAATCCGAAATCCTGCCCGAGGGCGCCTTGCAGCTCATCTGCGGCGGCGCCGGAGACATTCTCGAACATCTCACATCCCAGGACGCAGTCACCTTCACGGGTTCAGCTACTACTGGAAGACAACTCAAGCAAACTCCTTCCATAATTGCCAATTCCGTTCGCTTCAACATGGAGGCAGACTCTTTGAACTGCTCGATCCTGGGTCCCGACGCGGCGCCCGGCGATCCTGAGTTCGACCTCTTCGTCAAAGAGGTCGCGCGGGAAATGACGATCAAGGCGGGCCAGCGCTGCACGGCCATCCGGCGCACCTTCGTTCCCGAGAATCGCACCGGCGACGTGATGGAGGCCCTCAAGAATCGGCTCTCGGCTGTCAAACTCGGTAATCCCCAGGTCGAGACCGTGAAGATGGGTCCGCTGGCAGCTCGCGCCCAGGTCGAAGAAGTCCTGGGCCGCGTCGGCTGGCTGAGCGCCGACGCCGAAGTCGTCCTGGGCCACCGGCTGGATGTCGTCGAAGCCGACCCCGAAAAAGGAGCTTTCGTCCCCATTACATTGCTCTATTGCAGCCAGCCCGCTTCGGCCAAGACGCCCCACGATGTGGAGGCCTTCGGTCCCGTCAACACGGTCATGCCCTACGGCTCGGTGGAAGAAGCGGTCGAGTTGGCGCGGCGAGGAAGCGGCAGTCTGGTGGGCTCGCTTTTCACGGCCGACGACGATGTCGCCCGAGAGATCACCCTGGGCGCGGCTTGCTTTCACGGACGTCTCCTGATCCTCAACCGCGAGAGTGCCGGTGAGTCGACGGGCCACGGCTCTCCCCTGCCCCACTTGGTCCACGGCGGCCCCGGACGTGCGGGCGGCGGCGAGGAGATGGGGGGCGTCCGCGGCGTGCTGCACTACATGCAGCGTACGGCTCTGCAGGGCTCGCCCACCACCATCAGCCGCATCTGCAACCAGTGGATGACGGGCGCCAAGCGTCGCAGAGACAACGTCCACCCCTTTCGAAAGCATTTCGAAGACCTGCGGATGGGCGATTCGCTGACCACCCACCGCCGCACCATCACCGAGGCCGACATCGTCAACTTCGCCTGCTTGACCGGCGATCATTTCTACGCCCACATGGACGAAATCGCCGCCCAAGAGTCGATCTTCGAGCAGCGTGTCGCCCATGGCTACCTGGTGCTCTCGGCCACCGCCGGCCTTTTCGTCGACCCCGCTCCCGGTCCCGTCCTGGCCAACTACGGCCTGGAAAACCTGCGCTTCACCCAGCAGGTGAACATCGGCGACACCATCCAGGCCAAACTCACCTGCAAGGAAAAGACTCCCCGCGAAACCAAGGAGGACCAGGTCCCTCAGGGCGTGGTCGCCTGGGACGTCGAGGTCACCAACCAGGACGACGAACTGGTGGCCACCTATACGATCCTGACGCTGGTGCGTCGGCGCGGGGAGTAGCGGGTTCCGCTTGCTGCGTGCCGCGTAGCGCTTGCCGCGTATTGCTTGCCGCGTATCGCTCGCCGCTTGCTGCTTGCCGCTTGCTGCTGACTGACGCCAAACCGCGTTCCCCTTGCCGGCCGTAAGATCGTTCTGCCCGCCCGCGCTGAGCCGTAAGCCGTAAGCGGCTCGCGGCCTGCTCCGTGGGGAACCACTTCCAGCCTGTAGACACTAAGGCCCCGGAGCAACGAATATGTTTGACAACCTGATCGAATCTTCGACACCGGCCCACCGTTCTCGGGGAGGCCTCTTCTTTTCCGTTGTGGTCCATGCCGTGATCGTGACCCTGCTGATCGCGCTGCCCCTGATCTACTACCAGGCCATTCCCGAGAGCGACGTGCTCACCTATCTCTTCGCCGCCCCTCCCCCCGAACCGGCGCCGCCTCCGGCTCCCCCGCCCACGGCCAGCCCGCCGGCCCGGCTTCCCGAGCAACAAGTGACTCAGGTCGTCTTGCAGGATTTCGTCACACCTGATGAGATCCCCGACGGCCTGGAGCCTCCCGACGACGTCTTGGTAGTCGATTCGCTGGCGGGTCTGGATCTCGGTTCGACCGGAGGGATACCCGGTGGCGCGGTAGGCGTTCCAGGCGGCGATGTCGTGGGTCCGGTAGGCGGCTTCGTTCCCCAGGCGGCGCCTCCGCCGCCGCCGCCCCGAAACGAGAAGCAGCCTGTCGTGGTGGGGGGCCAGATCCAGGCTTCCAAGCTGATCCAGAAGGTTCTGCCGGCCTATCCAGACCTGGCCAGGAGAGCGCGGGTCGAAGGCACCGTCGTCCTCCACGCCGTGATCGACGAGGAGGGATCGGTAACTGACCTGGAGGTCATCTCCGGGCGCCGCCTGCTTCGCGAGGCCGCCATCGACGCCGTCAGGCAGTGGAAATACTCCCCCACCCTTCTCAACGGCGAACCGGTACCGGTGGTGACGCAGATTCACGTGATTTTCAAGTTGAATTAGGTCGGTGGGTTGATTGGTCTGTGGGTCTGTGGGTCTGTGGGTCTGTGGGTCCATTGGTCTATGGGT
>JBFGHF010000499.1:0-3816 GCA_041578355.1 Acidobacteriota bacterium | reverse complement strand
GAGCATCAAGGCCCTGACCGAATTGAATATCCCCCACCAGCTGATCCCGCCCCGCGAACTGGCTCAACGATACCCCCAGTTCAATGCCGAGGACCTCGGCCCGGCGCTGCTGGAACCTGAGTCCGGTGTGCTCTTCGCTCGAAAAGCCTGCCGCCGTGCCGCCCGGGCTTTTCAGCGGCAGGGCGGAGAGTTCCTTTTGGGCCGGGTCCTGCCGCCGCACCGCCGAGAGGGTGAGATCGTGAGTTTGGCACTGGCCGATGGCAGGCAGATCAAAGCTGACCGCTTCCTCTTCTGCTGCGGGCCTTGGCTACCCCAGCTGTTCCCCGACTGGCTGGCCGAGGCTTTGAAGCCGACGCGCCAGGAAGTCTTCTTCTTCGGGCCTCCAGCCGGCAGCGAGGACTACGACATTGCAAGAATGCCGGCTTGGATCGAGTTGGGTGAGCAGAAGAGCTACGGCGTTCCGGCTTGCGCGGGACGGGGATTCAAGGTGGCGCGGGACGAACGCGGTCCCGAATGTGATCCGTCCAGTCAAGAAAGAACGCCTTCTCCCAAAGAATTGAAGAAAGTGCGATCCTACATGGAACACCGTTTTCCGGGGTTGAAGGGAGCACCGTTGGTCGAGAGCCGCGTATGCCAGTACGAGGCGAGTTTCGATCAGGACCTTTTGATGGGCGTCCATCCCCGCCACCCCAATCTGTTCGTGGCCGGAGGCGGATCGGGCCATGGCTTCAAACTGGGCCCGGCGGTGGGGAAGCGGGCCGCCGACATGGTGCTGGGCAGGAGCTCGGTGCCGCCCCAAGTCAGCCTGAAGAGACTGAAATGAGGCTCGGGACTCGGTCCGCGGAGCCTTCCCGGCCCAAAGCGAAAAGGACCTGGGGACGATGGAGTCAAGGGATCTGAAAACGCAGAGTCTCGCCCAGGAAGTGCCTCACTGAACAGGCTTCAGCTCGATATCCAGGTAATGCGTCCGGTTGGGAACGACCTGCAGATCGGCCTCGAAGGGCTCGAAGCCCGGCAGGACGATGCGAATCGTGTAGTCTCCATCGAGCAGCGTGTAGCGGTCGCGGTCGTTGGAGAAGCTGCGGGCGCTCCCGATCAGCTTGCCGTTCAGATAAACCAGGGCGTTGCCCGGCTCGACTTTGAAAACGAGGTCTCCGTAGTTGGCTTGCACGACCTCTCCCGTTGCAGAGCCGTAGGATGCCCAGTCGGGGAGCTTCTGCAGTTCGTAAACAGCGTTCGGGTAGCCCCCGTAAGCCCCCGCGCGGTAGCTGTTGGCGTAGAAGTAGGAAGAGGGCGGCCCCGAATAGGTGTAATTCCTGACCTGCGGCCGGTAATAGGGAGGATAGCCAGGCCCGTAGTAGGGGCCGTAGCGGGGCCCGCCGTAAAACCCTCGCCGGTGGAAGCTCCGATTCCCGGAGAAGTGAAAGCCTCCTCCGAAGTGGCGGAACGGGAGGAACGAGTGCCGCGCAAAACCTCGGTTGAAATGCGACTTCCCGAAAATGCCGAAGCGGGAGTGGCTGGCCAGCAGTCCATTGATCGAGAACCAAATCACGAGAGAGGCGAGAAATACTTTTCTCATCAATTTCACCAGACGCGAGAGCGGACCAAATCGTTCAATTCCACGGAAATTATAGCGGAAGCCGGCGCCCGACTTAATCCGTCGCCAGGATGCGGGGCTGATAGAGACCGGCAATGGCTCGGGCGTCGCGGCGCACCTGCTCGATCAGCTCCGCGGGCCGGATCGGTTTGGCGTGCGGAGCGTGGCCCAGAACCAGTCTCGAGGGAAACTCCAGGGTGTCGCTGAAAATCCGCAGCAACACGCCCCCGTCCGGCTCGTCGACAACCGAGTCTCCCCACTGCTCGCGAATCCAGGGCGCCACCTCCGCGTCGAAGTGGATCTCGACCTGCCGCTCGCCCATGCTTTTGAGAAAATCTCTCTTGTAGCGCTCCACATCCAGGTCCTGGGGCGCCGGAAAGCCGTCAGAGAGCAGGCGGACCCGCAGGATGCGCTCGAACTTGAAGGTCCTCAAGTCCTGGCGAAGTTCGCAGTAACCGGTCAGGTACCAATAGCCGAGGCTCTTGGTGAGGAAGTAGGGGCGCACGGTGCGCCGACCGGTTTCGTTGCGTGTCAGGGAATAGTAGTCGATCCGCACCTTGCGGTTCGACTCGACTGCTCGGCGAAGCCGCGAGAAGTGACGGGTGACCGGACTTGAAGCTTGCTCGATGGCGATCTGGGACTGCACTCGCCCCGGCACGTCCACCGAATTGCGGATCGCGGCTCCGATCTTCTCCTCCAACGAACGGACCGTCTTGGGCTCCAGTTCGGGATCCAGCAGCTGCAGAGACATCAGCAGCGCAATCGCCTCGGGGTGGGTGAAACGCAGCGGCCGGTTGAGCATCTGGTCGAACTCGACAAAAACTCGATCGTCCTCGACATAGATGTCTATGTAATCATCCGGCTGAAAGGGGGGCTTGCCGATCAGCAGAATGAAGTCGAGCTCGTTGAGAAGTTCGCGTGGCTTGAGCCCGACGTGCGAAGCCAGCGATTCCACCCGCACGCCGGGGTGCTGGGAGACATAGCTCAGGATGAAGAGAACCCGGTTGATCCGCTCGGTTACGTTCATAGCAGACCTTGGACCGCCTGATGGATTTCCCGCTGGATTTCGGGCGGCTCCAGCACCTGGACGTCGGTTCTCTGGCCGAGCACCCAGAAAAGGAAACCCTCGCGATTCGTCACCCGAAGCCGGAACACGTCGTTCGACACCGGCTGGGCACGCCGAAGTTGCGACCGCAGCTCGGGCAACCGATGCTCCGAAACCCGGATGTCCACCTCCAGGGGCTCGTGCATCTGGAATTCCCAAGTCTGCTGATCCCGATAGTCCCGCAGCGTGAAATCCGGCGGGATCTCGTAATCGGAGGTCCCCGGCCTTTTCCGATTGACTTGCAGTTCTCGGATCCGGGTCAAGACGAATGTTCGCATTCCCCGCCGCAGGTGGTCCCAACCGATCAGACTCCAGTTCCCGCGGCGAAAAACCAGACCATAGGGATTCACTTTGCGTTCCTTGGTCTGGCCGGTGGTAAAAGCGTGGTAGGTGAATTTCACCCACTTCTTGCGCTGCAAGGCGTCCTGGATCTGATCGATCCAGGGCACCGGGCGCTGATCCTGCTTGGAATACGTGATTCTCAGTTCGCGCGGCGGCGGCTCGATCGGGTTGTGCAGGCTGACGATTTTGAAAAGAGCCGATTCGAGCTGATCCCGGTAGGGAAAGCCATCGGTCTCGGTGACTGCTCCCGCGGCCAGGGTCAAAAGCGACAACTCCTCCGGAGAGAACTTGATTTCAGGAAGAAAGAGTTTCTCTTCCTCAATGATGTAGCCCTCTTTTCGAAGTTCAGAACCCGACTGGTAGTCGATCGGGATGCCCAGCGAGATCAATTCCGCCTTGTCGCGTTCGAATTTGCGCTGGTTGGACTCCTCCACCCCCCGGGCGTAGTCGTCCGGGAAATGATTCTTGATCTCTTGCCACGAGACCGGCTCCTGAGCGTTGAGCAGGTAGGTGATAAGGTCGAGAAGCCTCTCCGTCCGATTCACCCTCGGTAGTGTATGAGAAGCTTGCGAAGGGGGTCAACCGATGGCCAATCGCCGAGTGTCCGAGGCCGGCGACCGGGAGCTTTTTCGACTTTTTCGATAAAAAAGGCTAAGGACCCTGTAATGGGTGGAAAGGAGTCCCGGCCTGTGCTTTAATGCCCCCGGGGAAAGGAGGTGCCCCGCTATGACTTTTATCATTACGGAACCCTGCATTGGCACCAAGGACGCAG
>JBFGHF010000498.1:0-3823 GCA_041578355.1 Acidobacteriota bacterium | reverse complement strand
CGTCACCTTCTCACCTCTTCACCAACGGACGGAGGACGCGAAACGGAACTCTTCCCTCAATACCAGGAACGGCCCTCCATCCGGCACTGCAACCGATGGCGGCGGTGCTCCAGTTCCGCGCAGCGATAAAACCGCAGTCCCCGTTCCACCAAGTCGAATGCCCCCCGAAAGTCCTGATTGCGATGCTCGAGGATCTTGCAAGCCGCCACGATCGCTTCCCGGGGCGGCCGCGGCGAGCCGTCGATCACCTGGCGGAAAAGGTGCAGCGCCTCGTCGTGCTTCCCCAACTTTCGCTTGAGCAAAGCCAGCTCGAAATCGACTTCGGGTTCCCCGCGGGGCACTCGCTCCAGAATCTGTTCGGCCTTGGCGTGGTTTCCCCGCAGGGTGTGAAGCCTGGCGACCCGTCGACCGTCCACGAAGAGACTCTCGTCGGGCTCTTCGACCAGGCGACTGGCGGAGATGATCAAACTGACCATGGTCAACAGATCGGTGCGGTTGTGCCGAAACACTCTGTCGAAAGGCCGGAACCTACCCGACTGAAGGTAGTTGAAGTAGATCCTCGGGATCAGCGAGGAGGGTATGTCTCCGCTGCGGCGCAGCCCGAACAGCCGCCGCTCCAACGTCTGCAGGGCGCAATCCTCGAAAGCCCCTCTCCAAAAGAGGCGGCTCGGATAGAGTAAGTCGAGATGGTCGAGCGCGCGGAAGGGGCCGTCCAACCGTTGCATGACGAACCGGTTGTCGAGCAGGTTGAGATCGTAGCTCTTGCCGTTGAAGGAAACCAAGTGCTGGAACGGCCCGTGGCGGGCGAGGACGTGCCGGAGTTCCTCCAGAAAAGCGCGTTCGGAATCGTAGCCGGGCAGAAAGAGTTGCCGGGTGCGAAAGGTGTCGCGATGGAAGAATCCGACACCGACCAGAAAGACGCAGGTCCCCGCTCCTCCCGCCAACCCGGTCGTCTCCGTGTCCAGAAAGAGCAGCCGTCGGGGATCGAAGCTGGCAAAACCGCCGTTTCCGGCCAAGACCCGCACTTGCTCATCGCGAATCCGAAAAACATCTCCCAGCAGACAGCCGCCATGACGGTGCGAGATGGGCCAGCTGCGGTCGACGGTCAGCACCCGACCGGCCGAACTCTCAACCCAGTGGCCCCTGAGATGATCGGCCAGCGCCCGGGGATGGCGGGGTCCAGACAGCTTCTCCAGCCGTGAGCGCAGCGCTTTCTCGCCGCCAGGGGGACCCCCGTAGATTCTGTCGAGACGCTGTCGCAGTGCCTGGGTCATGAGGGGCTGGGGCCAGTCGGGCTGCCGCCCAAATCTTCCGGAATTCCGGCGTCCTAGGTGGCTCACCTTTGGGTCTTGGTTGTCAGCTCTCCAGTCTTTTTGTCTTCAATCGATTACTTGGTTCATCGGCTCCGCGCCGCCGACCTTCTGCAGTATCCGCCTCACCCGCACACCTCCGCCCACATCTACTGCACCGTGACCGGCTTGGGCCGGATCAGCGCCCGCAGGATGCCGAGGCTGAATTTCTTCGTCCCCCGGCCCAGTTCGTTGACCGGTCCCACGCAGGAAGGGCACCCCTCGGAGCAGCCACAGTGCTCGATCAGTTGGAGTCCTTGCGCGAGCAGGCTGGAATGGCAGTCGAAGAGTTTCTCGGAAAACCCGATTCCTCCCGGATAGTTGTCGTACAGGAAGACGGTGGGATCGAAAGTGTCGAAACCCTCGGGATGAACGGCTTCCTGATCGCCGGAAGAAGAATAAAAGCCCAGTCCCTCCGGCCCCCCCAGGGCGAACCAACGGTTGGAACGGTCACCGACGCTGCGGCCCAAATCCCTGAAATCGCACATCAGAGTCAAAGTCGCGACGTGGTGCAGGGCATAGGAGAGTCCCAGAAAGCCGACCACGATCTGGCTTCGCGTCAAGCCCAACTCTTCGAGGACCGACTCGGGGACCGTAAACCAGTAGGAGGTCGTGTGTAGCTCGTGGACGGGCAGCTCGATTTTTCCGTATCCCAGATTCTCGCCGGTATGGAAACGCACCTTCTTGAAGCCGGGGAATTTCTTCGCCAGATGGATCTCGCCATGCTCGACGGTTTCCCTGTCGAGGGCGTGGTTGTCGTCGGAGACCAGGACCCGCAGACCGGAATAGGTGATGGCGTCGGTGTAGTAGTCGACGTCGACGGGACGGACATAGGCCTTGCGTCCCTGGTAGTCGAGCCGGTCCACGAAGTACTGTCGCCCTTCGCACATGTAGATGGCGTCGTCGTGGATCAACTCCGGAGCGCTGTCGAAGTCCACTTCTGCAATGGCCCGGTTGGAGTCCTCGAGATTGAAAACGATGAAGTTTTCCTCCGAGATGTTGCGAAGACTGACCGTGTCGGCGGGATAGGACTCCTCGCTCCAGTGCCAGGAGTCGCCGGTCCGCGTCAAGGTGCCCTGCTCGCTGAAGAAATCGAGTATCTCGGGCAGGTTCTCGTCACCGAAACTCTCGCCTTTTTCGAAGGGCAGCTCGAAAGCGGCGCACTTGATGTGGGCCACCAGGATCTGCAGGTTGTCCGGATGGATCAATCCGTGTTCGGGCGAGCGGTTGAGAAAGTACTCCGGCGAACTGACGATGAACTGGTCGAGCGGCAAATTGCGGGCGACCAGAATGGCCGCGGATCGGCCGCTGCGCCGTCCCGAACGGCCGATCTGCTGCCAAGTGCTGGCCACCGTTCCCGGATATCCGGCCAGCACGCAGGCCTGCAGGCTGCCGATGTCGATCCCCAACTCCAGGGCGTTGGTGCTCACCACTCCCAGGATTTCCTTGTTGCGGAGCTGCGATTCGATCTCGCGCCTGGTTCTGGGCAGATATCCGCCCCGATATCCGCGCACCTTGGGCGGCTTGCCGGGGTGGCGATCGATGGTTTTCTGCAGGTAGCGCAACAGCACTTCGACATTCACCCGGCTGGTGGCGAAAACCAAAGTCTGGACGTCACGACGAAGGAATTTCTCGGCCAGGCTGCGGGCGGCGCCCAGAGCGCTGCGGCGCAGCCCCATTTGTGGGTTGACCAGCGGAGGATTGTAGAAGATCAAATCCTTACTCGCGCGGGGAGCGCCGCTGCGATCCACCAAATGGACTTCTTCGTTCAACAACTTCTCGGCCAGCTCGCCGGGGTTGGCGATCGTGGCCGAAGTGCAGATGAAACGGGGGTCGGACCCGTAGAAGCGACAAACGCGCTTGAGACGCCGAAACAGGTTGGAGACATGGCTGCCGAAAACCCCGCGATAGGTGTGCAACTCGTCGACGACCACAAAATCGAGGTTTTGGAACAGATCGACCCATTTCGGATGGTGGGGCAGGATCCCGCTGTGCAGCATGTCGGGGTTGGTCAGGATCAACCGGGCGTCCCGACGGATGCGCCTCCGTTTGTCCGAAGGCGTGTCTCCATCGTAGGTATTGATGCGCAAAGGACGCCCCAACAGCTCTTCCAGGTCGAGCAATTCGGCCATCTGATCCTGAGCCAAGGCCTTGGTGGGAAAGAGGTAGACGGCCCTCTTGTCGGGCTGCTCGAGGAGCCGCTCGACGACTGGAAGGTTGTAGCAAAGAGTCTTTCCCGACGCGGTGGGTGTCACCACAACCAGGTTCCTGCCTTGTCGGGCCACCTCGTAGGCTTCCCGCTGGTGACTGTAGAGCCGCCGAATACCCTTCTTTTCCAGAGCCGACTTCAATTCCGGAGTAAGCGACGACGGAGTCTCCGCGAACTCCCCGGCGCAGCCTTCCAGCTCCACCCAGGCGGTGATTTCTCCGCGCTCGACCAATGGTCTCAGCTGCTCTAGAACCTTATCGATGCT
>JBFGHF010000497.1:0-3829 GCA_041578355.1 Acidobacteriota bacterium | reverse complement strand
CTCCTTGGAGGAGCAGATCGCAGAAGGCTCGCTGCTTGGGGGTCAGGTGCACGAGGTCGAAATCGACGAGTTCTTCGCTCATTCCTCCTCCGCGTCCTCCTCGGTCACGCAGGCGAACGTCAGCCGCACCCCCAATTCGCTCGCTCGCAGCCGCGCCGGCCAGTCGGGATCTCCGCGGCGGTCGACGGCCTTCATGGCTTCCTTGAGCGTTAGAACGGTCCGGGCCAGGACCGGCTCGTCGAGAAGTGATTTCGCTAACGTAAAAGTGACCCGGATTTGGGGGTAGTGATCGAGCAAGAGTGACCCACCCCAATCAGACCTCTGTTCTAGGCTGTTTGGAACGCAAACCGAACAGCTGAAGCGGAGGTGGAGTTGATTGGGATGGATCAATACGAGCTTATCAGAACAGCACACCGCGTGTACAAAAAGAGCATTCGCCGGATTCGCAGAGAGACGGGACACCACCGGAAGACGATCCGCAAGGCACTGAAGGGACTGGAACCGAAGTACCGGCGGCAGAAGCGGCCTCGGCAACCGGTGATGGACCCAGTGGCGCCGATTGTGGAGAAGTGGCTGAAGGAGGACGAGAATCGGCCCCGGCGCCAACGCCACACGGCCCACCGGGTCTACGCGCGGCTGGTGGAAGAACACGACTTTGGAGGAGCCGAGTCGACGGTTCGGCGTTGGGTGCGGGAATGGAGGGCCGCTCGAGGCCTAGGGTCGGCCCAGGCGGCGGTTCCGCTGGATCCGGAAGCAGCCCGGGAAGCGGAAGCGGACTGGGGAACGGCCTGGGTGGAGATGGCGGGCAAACGCCGTCGCGCCAAACTGTTTCTGATGCGCTCGCGTTACTCGGGAAAGCCTTTCGTGCGGGCCTACCCGTGGGAGCGTCAGGAGATGTTCTTCGACGCCCACATGCGGGCCTTCGATTTTTACGGCGGGGTCTTCCCGGTGCTGGTCTACGACAACCTGACGCCGGCGGTGCGGCGGATTTTGCGGGGCGGCAAGCGAATCGAGCAGGAGCGTTTCATCTCCTTTCGCAGCCACTACACCTTCGAGCCCCGCTTCTGCACTCCGGGACGGGGCGAAGAGAAAGGGGGCGTGGAGGGGTTGGTGGGGTTTGCCCGGCGCAACTTCCTGGTGCCGCCGCCGCGGGTGGCCGACTTCGAGGAGCTCAATCGCTTGCTGCTCGAGCGCTGCCTGGCCGACGGGAGCCGCCGCCTTGGGGGACGCGAAGATCGACGCACGATAGACGAGCGCTTCGAGGCCGAGAAAGCCCGCCTGCTGCCCTTGCCCGATCACCCCTTCGACAACTTCAAGGCTCTGAAGGTCAAAGTGGACGCCTACCAGACGGTGCGGGTGGACCGCAACCGCTACTCGGTGCCCCGAGCCTGGGTGGGGCGCTGGGTGTGGGCCCATGTCGGTTGCTGGAAAGTCAGTGTTTACGCGGCCGACCGCCGCCTTGCCGAGCACGATCGGCTCTTCTCCGCCGGGCAATGGCAGATCGATCCGTTGCATTACCTGGATCTGATCGCCGAGCGGCCGGGATCATTCGACAGCGCGCGGCCGATCCGGCAATGGCGAGGCCGCTGGCCCGACACCTACGAGGTGCTGCTGAGGCGGCTGCGCCGACGGCGGGGAAAGAGCCGCGGAACACGGGAGTTTGTGCGGATCCTGCAGCTGCACGAGTCCCATACGAAGGATGCGGTCGAAGAGGCGGTCGAGAAGTCGCTCGAGCACCAGTGCCCCGGCTACGAGACGGTGCGCCATCTGATTCGTCTCGCCCAGAGCTCGACCATGCAAACGGAGCCGTTGCCGGCCGGTTTGATTCCGGGTGTCACCGACCGGAAGGTGAGCCATACCCAAGTTTCGCTCTTTGACGGCCTGCTGGGAAGTGCCTCATGAGCCGGGCCTCTGAAGCCGTACTCTTGGAGGACTGTCTGAAGCGGCTGCGACTGCCCGCCATGCTGCGCGACTACCCGGAATGCGCCCGCCAGGCCCGCGAGAGCGGAGACCCCCATGAGAGCTTTCTGTTGGACCTGGCCAACCGCGAGCTGGAGCAGCGTCAGGCCAATCAGCTCAAGCGGCGACTCAAGCAGGCCCGCTTTCCGGTGATGAAGACGCTGGAGACGACCGACTTGAAGAAGTGGCCGGGTGTGGACGGCGTGCAGCTGCGCGAGCTGGCTTCAGGCGAATGGATCGGACGCAAAGAAAATCTCTGTCTGATCGGAAAACACGGGGTGGGCAAAACCCATGCGGCCACGGTGCTGGGAGTGGAAGCCTGCCGCAGCGGCTACAAGGTCCTGTTTGCTACGGCTGCCCAACTGGTCAACACGCTGCTGGAGGCTCGAGAAGAGAAACTGCTGGAGCGCTATCTCAAGCGCCTCAGCCGCTTTCATCTTCTGGTGGTCGACGAGTTGGGCTACATCCCTTTCTCGGAGCAGGGCGCCCAGCTGCTCTTTCAGGTCTTTGCTGACCGCTACGAGAGGGCTTCCCTGCTGGTGACCTCCAACCTCGCCTTTGGGGAGTGGACCAAGGTCTTCGGCGACGCCCAGTTGACAGCCGCTTTGCTCGACCGGCTCACCCACCGCTGTCACATCCTGGAGTTCGATTGGGAGAGTATCCGCCTGGCCGAGAGCCTGAAAAGGAGGGGCAAGAAACGCAAAAAAGCCGCAGTGGCCGCCACTGCGCCCGCTGCGCGGGCTGATAAGGAAGCGGATCAAGTGGGGGCCCAAAACCCCACTTGATCCTTGTCTATTTTTTTATTTACCCGGGGTGGGTCACTATTACTCGATCACGCCGGGTCATTTTTACCTTGTCATTTTGAGTCGGGAGTCGAAAGCCTCCCAACCGCCTTCGTTGGCAAGTCCCTGTACGCTGCAGGAAAGGGTCCTAGCCGGCTTTTCCAAAAGCTGGACTTGGCAAGATCCAGCAAGATTGCAGCGTCTGTAATCCTGTCGATGGCTGCCTCGCGCACGGAAGGAAAGTATGCAGAGCTTGCGATATCGCTCAAACGCGTCTGGTCGAATATTCTCTCGAGGGCCAGTAAGGAAACAATGCGACGGGCACGAGTCTCATCCCGAGTATCAGCACCGCACCGTGTGAAAGTCTTGGCAATGTCGACAAGAGCAGGCGGCATTGCCCTCACGGTCGATAGCAGTGAGGTAGACGGTGTCGCCGTGCTGGGGGAGGCCGGGGTCGACTGCCGGGGCCGCCCGCTGGGGATCGATCAGTTTGCGACGCTGGGCGGCGTAGGATTTGTCGAGCAGACCTTTTACAGGCAGATGGCTTTGCCAGGGGTCGGCCACGTATTTACCCAGATCCGCATAAGCCAGTTTCTTAGCCTCGATCAACAGATGAAGATACTCGGGGGAATTGTGCTTCATTTGCGAGAGAGGGAAGCCTTCCAGGATGTTGAGCATCATCAGGACACCGATTCCCTGTCCGTTAGGGGGACACTGGTAGACTTCAAACCCCCGATAGCTGGTCGAGATCGGTTCGACCCACTCCGAGGAATGCCCCGCCAGGTCTTCCATGGTCAGAACCCTCCGGATTCCGCTGCATAGCGGACGATCTCCTTTCCCATGGGCCCCTTATAGAAAGCGTCGCGTCCTCCCTTGGCGATCTGCCGCAAAGACTCTGCCAGATGTGGATTCTTAAAAACTGCAGATTCTACTGGTGCGTTGCCGTCGATCAGGTAGGTCTCTCGCGCCCATCGATCTCTTCTCAGTGCTGCTTCGGCTGCCTTCCACATTCGGCCCACGGTCTCGGTCACCGCAAAACCCTCGGAAGCGTAGCGGATCGCGGGTTCGAGGACATCAGCCAGAGAGTG
>JBFGHF010000496.1:0-3842 GCA_041578355.1 Acidobacteriota bacterium | reverse complement strand
GTACGGGCAGGGGCGCTGGGAGCACCCGGAACACTCCTGGCGGTTGGCCGACGTGCTCGGTTCGCGCGGGATCCCCAACCGCGTCGATGCCTGGGGGTACGAGTACGACCACGACTGGCCCAGCTGGAGGGAGATGCTGCCGCACTACCTGGGGCAGCTGACGGCGTGAACCGGAGGTGGACCAGCCTTCCAGGCTGTGATTCCGGATCAGGGGCAGGGATGCCCGCGCCACTACGCCAACTGCTCGAAAGTCTTCTGGTAGACCTCGAGGTCGGAGGGACTGAACAGCACGAACACGACTCGTTCCGGCAGCTCGTGCTCCTGGAGCCACTCCAGCACGGTCGACTGCGCGATCCGCGAAGCTTCCTGGATCGGAAAGCGGTAGACGCCGGTCGAGATGGAGGGGAAGGCCACGCTGCGCAGGCCGTGCTGCTCGGCCAGCTGCAGGCTGTTGCGGTAGGCGGAGGCGAGCAGTTCCGGCTCGCCCTGCGAACCGTCGCGGTAGACGGGACCCACCGTGTGGATCACGTGTTTGGCGGAAAGACGGTAGCCCTTCGTGATCCTGGCCTCGCCGGTTGGACACCCTCCCAATTCCCGGCACTCTTCGAGCAGACGGGGACCGGCGGCGCGGTGAATCGCGCCGTCCACGCCTCCGCCTCCCAGCAGACTGGTGTTGGCGGCGTTGACGATCGCGTCCACTTCCTGTTCGGTGATGTCTCCCTGGACGAAACGGATCCGCTGGGCAGCTTCCCGCATGGCGGATCTATTCTACCCGCTTGGTGACTTCCCCGCACTTCAACATCTCGGAGCCGAAGTAAGGGTTCTCGATCTCGCCGTCCTTCTGTACCCAGGTGGCGCCCTTCCCTTCGTCGGCCATGGGGCAGTAGGCCACCACGTAACCCTTGGGCAGCTCGAGCTTCTCGACTTTGCTGGAGAGCAGCTTGAACTGCTTGCGGACCGCCTTCAGGTCCTCGGCTTCCAGCGCCGCTTTGGCCGCCTCGCGGATCTCCGGGTCGGGCTCCTGCGCCAGGGCCCGCAGAGCCTCCCGCGCCGAGGCCGAATCGTCCTCGGCCAGGGCTTCCTGAGCGGAAGTGTAATTGGCGAATACGGCCGAGACCATGGTCTCTTCCATCGCCGAGCAACTCACCCCGGCCAGCGCCAGGGCAACGGTCAAAATCCAAAACGTCTTGTTCATCACAACCTCCGAATCCCCGCCGGCTCCGCGGCCGACACCGTCAAAGACGCGGGAAACCGGACGATGGTTCCTGCAAGAAGCCGGCGGAGCCGCGGGTGGCTGAACAGATCGCGTGGAGGAATACGATGCGGACCGGCTCCGGCAGGTCCGGTTTCGTACCGGCCCTCCTGTTTGAGAATCGAGAGTGCACAGACCGTCTACGATTTCTGAATACAGTGCGGTTTTCCGAGGTTTGCGAATCGGCTCATGGTCGAGGCAGTCGAACCCGCCGCGACGACCCCCTGCTTGCAAAGCAGATTCCAAAATTTGCTGTAAATACTCGAAATATAAGCCTTTTGTTTTCAATCCCTTTTGTTGAAAACTGTTGAAACCTGTTGAAGGCTGTTGAACTTGGAGGCTTTGAACAGCTACAAAAATGACTACAGTCAACGGCCGACCGGAAGGGCCAACGACTGTAGCTCGTATGCTGCGGCTCTGCGACGTCGTGATCCGGTTTCGGCCGGCACTGAGCGGCACGAAACCGCACCCAAACACACCCTGGACGCACCCGGAATAGACCTCAAATGTGCAGGGGCCCGCTGAGAAGATCCGCAGACTGGCCAGAGGCGAACTGGCGTCGGCGTCGCCCTGTTCACCGAAGTCGGGCGACCCGCGCGATTCCAGGATGGAATCGAGGTCGATGAAGAGGCTTCGTAACAGGTCGGAAAACGAGGGGATGCGCTTTGGTGGCCTGATCGCCCATACACAACCTTTGACAATAGCTCCAAGGGCGACGGGTCGACCCATCTGGCTGGACTTCGAGTGGAGAGAATGTCAGTATTCTGTTCAACCAGTGCACGAGGCTACGCCGGAAGAGAGGACTCTCAGTGCCGCTGGGGTGCTTACCTACTCGGACCGAGTTCTCCCCCGGCTCCGACAGGGATGAAGAGGGGTGTTTTGAGCGCTCAAAGCCTCTTTCAACCCAACTGATCTTTGCAAGAAAGGAGCTTCGCGCGGGTGACCCAGCTGGAACAGCCGGGGAGCGAGCGGTCATCGGCAAGCGCTGAGAATCTCGGAAAGACCGCGGTCACGGAGCCTGGCCGCGCCGGGGAATCAGCTCTCCCGGCGCACTATCGTCGTCCCCAGGAGGCTCCTCTTCGAGCCGAGGAGCGTGGGAGAACCACAATTCTGTTCGGCGGACTGACCTGGCGCCACGAGAAACTGACCCAGGCCGTGTTCCTGGCCTCGGGTTACCGGTTCGAGTGTCTCCCCAACCCCGATCTCAGCGCCTTCCGGACCGGTAAGGAGTATTGCAACGTCGGCCATTGCAACCCGGTTTATTTTACCGTGGGCAGCTTGATCCAATTCCTCCGGTCCCGGCAGGAGCAGGGTCTGTCCCGTCAGGAAATCATTGATCGGTACGCCTTCTATACCGCTGGGTCATGCGGCCCCTGCCGTTTCGGCATGTATGAGGCCGAGTACCGATTCGCGCTGAAGAATGCCGGCTTCGACGGTTTCCGCGTCCTCCTGTTCCAGCAGCAAGCAGGGTTCGAGCAGGACGAAGGCGTGGGCCTGGAATACAGCTTCGACTTCGGGATGGGCGTGCTCAAGGCGCTCAACCTGGCCGACTCCATCAGCGACCTGATCTTCCATCTCCGTCCCTACGAGGTTCAGGCCGGACAGACCGAGGAAGTGGCCCGCCGATGCGTGGACGAACTGTCGGCCTTCCTGCGCCACCCTGAGGTGTTCGAAATACTGGAGGCCGCGCCCCCTCGCCTGGCCGCATTCTTACGGGGAAAGAAGGGACTGAACCGGGTGATCAACGGGCTGGTCAAGTTCCGAAAGCACTTCTACGGCAGACCTTACCTGGACGCACTCGAGGGCTGCCGCCGGCGCTTCGACCAGATTGAAGTGGACCGTCTCAGGGTCAAGCCCGTCATCAAGATCACGGGCGAATTCTGGGGGCAATTGACGGAGAGCGACGGCAATTACAACATGTTCGACTTCCTCGAAAAAGAGGGCGCGCAGGTGCTCGTCGACCCGATGGCGGAGTGGCTTCGCTATCTGCTCTACCAGGCCAAAGCGAATGTGATCGCCCGCCGGGGGGTGGATGTCCCCCACCCGAACGCTCGCCCCTGGCAGTTCTTCAAGCGTTTGGCCAATCAGCTCCCCTTCTGGAAGAAGAAGTGGCTCTTCAGCTTCGCAGAGCGAGCCTTCACTCGACAGTTCAACCGCACTGCCAGGGCCTTGGGAGGCCTCGACCACGAGCTGGCGCCTCAGAGCGAACTGGCTCGCCTCGCCCACCCCTTCTACAACTCTCTGGCCCTAGGAGGAGAGGGCCACCTCGAGGTGGGAAAGAACATCTACTACACGGTCAACCGGCGCTGCCACATGGTTCTCAGCTTGAAGCCCTTCGGCTGCATGCCGTCCACCCAGTCCGACGGTGTCCAGACGGCGGTGATGGAGCGCTTTCCGGAGATGCTCTTTCTTCCTGTCGAGACGTCGGGAGATGGGGAGATTCATGCTCAAAGCCGGGTCCTGATGGCTCTGCGGGAGGCTAAGATCGCGGCCAGGAGGGAGTTTCAGCAGGTCCTCCAAAGCACCGGTAAAGAACTGGACGAAATCCGTCGCTACTGCGACCGTGTCCCGCAGCTGAGGAAGCCCTTCT
>JBFGHF010000495.1:0-3844 GCA_041578355.1 Acidobacteriota bacterium | reverse complement strand
TTGATCGCCTCGCTGGCCTGTCCCCCCAACAGGAGCAGTTGGCCGTGTCGTAAGGCAAGGCGGGGATCCTCAGGACGCAGCTTTTGGTACAGCCCCGTGATCTCCAGAGCCTGGGCGGCATCCTGGTCCCGATAGAGCAGATCAGCCAGAAACCAGACCCCTTCGGGCTGAAGTTCTCCGGCCCGAGCAAGTGGAATCAGGATCTCCGACGCTTGTGAGAGCCGGTCCAGGGATTGAAGAACGCCCGCGTGAGCCAAAGCGACCTCGGGATTGCGGGGGTCCAAGAGGCCCGCCGCTTGGTATTCCAGCGCCGCCTCTTCGGAGCGACCGGCATTCTCCAGGGCGACTCCGGACCAGTAGTAGCCTTTGGGATCCTGCGGGTTCTGGGTCCGGAAAGCGTCGAAAACGACCAGAGCTTTCTCCACTTCGTTTTGCTCGAGCAGCAAACGGCCCTGCTCAATCAAGGTCTGTCCACTCGAAGGAGAAAGAAGTGCAGTGATGACCGCCTGCAGAATGAGGATCCGATAGGAAAAATGTTTCGAAGACCGAGACTGCAGTCGCGGCAAGAAAGCCTCCTCAACCACTGGATCAATTCTAACAGCCATGGGTTGGTGCGCAACCTGGCGAGGAATCGCTCGATGGGTGCAGGACACCGACTCAGATGCTCTCTTCCCGCGGATCTCGTGGCCGGATCAGCCTTCGCGCAACCCGCAATTCCCAGGGTCGGGAATAGACGCCGAGGGAGTAGCGCCAGCTCGCCAAGGCGCGGAGCAGCGCCTTGCCTGCGGCCGACGTCGAGTAGTCCTGAACGCTGGGAAAACGGCAACCGAAGACCAGCGAAAAGTCTCTGATGTGTTGGCGCAGGCGGTGCGTCAGCCAGGGTGCGTCGCGATGGCAAACGTAATCGAGCCAGCGCTGCTGGGTCCACTCCTCCGGAGTCGTCGGGAGCTCCGGGCCGTTCGGCCCAAAACGATTCAAGAGTGGCCGGTCGCCGGCGGCGCCCTGGCTGCGGCGGAGTGCCGGGTCGCGCTGGGGCGTGGGGCTGTAGAAATAGAGAATCACTTCGCACTCGGGATAAATGGCCTTCAGTCGCCGGATGAAGCGAAGCGTCTTGTCCACCTCTGCTTCGGGATCCTCGGGGCCGCCCAGCATGAAGGAGAATTCGGGGATGACTCCGAATTCGCGGCAGCGCGCCGCCACTTCCAGAGTGTGCTGGACGCGGCTGCCTTTGCGCATTCGGCGCAAAGCCTCGTCGTCGGCGCTTTCGGCCCCGATATAGGTCATGGCGAGGCGGCTCTTTCGAATCAGCCTCCAGGTGCGCGTCGAGAACCGCGCCAGGGTATCGGCCCGCGCGTAACACCACCAGGGCATCGCGTGTCTGGCCATCACTTCGAGAATCGGGACGCTCGACTCCTCGCGGTCGAAGAAGTTGTGGTCGAAGAACTGCATGGCGTCGGCGCCGTAGCCCCGAAGTCGGCTCAAGGCGCGGTCGAGGCGTTGCGGCGCCTCCAGACTCGTGTGTCCGTTGAACATCGAGACGACACCGCAAAACGTGCAACGGAAACGGCAACCGATCGCCGCCTGATGGACCCCGGTGCGGCTACCCAGGAAGCTGGGCCTCAAGTAGTCCCCGACGTCGACCCTTTCGTAGGCGTAAGGAGGATAGTCGCCGGGCGGTCGGAAAAGGCGTTCGGGGTTGTGGACGATTTCCCCCCGGCGTTTCCAGGTCAGACCGGGGATGTCTCCGAAGGCGGTCTCGTCGCAGGACGAACTCAGCACGTCGCCCGCCGGCACGGGGTGCCGTTCCAACAGCTCCAGCAGCGTGTCTTCACCCTGGCCCCGGACCAGGAGGTCCACATAAGGCGCGTTGACGGCCGAATCGGGATAAAGCGTGGGGAAGTAACCTCCCCACACGATGGGGACTTCGGGGCGGGCGGCGCGGAGCCCGGCCGAGATCTCGATGGCGGGCGCCACCTGCGGACCCGGCATGACCGTGACTCCCACTACGGAATCGACGCCGTCCGAAAGGTGACCGAGCGTGACGCCCAGCGGATCGGGGTGCGCGTTGCCGTCGACGATCCGGTAGTCGTATCTCCCTTCCAGGACGGCGCCCAGAGCCAGCAGCGAGAGCGGCAGCCGCACGGCCCGGGGCTTCGACATCCTGGGGTTGATCAGAATCACCCGGGTCGGCTTCATGGCTGCACGTGACTCGCAGCGTCGACCCCGCGTCCCCCGGCTGCTGGCCCAAGCTCTGCGGCGAGCCAAAGCCGGCCGCTTCGCGGCGGGGTCGCAGCCCCGATGGCCATTGGTGCAAGGCGTCGCAAGTTCTGAGCCACGGGTCGCCGGGGGCCGCTCAGCCGTAGCTCCAGAATCATGATCCGCGGCACTAGTTTTGGCGCGACCATGAAGTCGTGTCACCCGACTCGAAGCCGTCGGCGAATATCGGCGCGTCGAACTGCACGTCCTGGGGGCCACGCGTATTGACGTTCACCGCAGAAAGGTCGGCCTGGTAGTTGGCGTCGCTGCTGGTCAGGCAGAAGATGAACGTGATCTTGCCCTCTACCTCCGTAAACGCGTCCCCCGGGAAGAACGTCTCGTGTAGGCCGGTGATCTGCCGAAAATCCTCGCCGATGAACTCGCCGTCCTGGCCGAAGATCATGGTCTGCAGGTCCGTGCCCGCCGCTGCCGGCTGCCCCGGATTGACGCTGGAGATGGCGATACCCAGGCCCTGCCCGATCCCGCTGGGCTCGCGCGTCCCCTTCTTGACCGAGATGGCCAGGCAGCGTTGGTCCTTGAGCCATGTCGACTCGTCGTTGGCTCTGATTGTGAAGCTCTCGCTGATCCCGCCCTGGGGATTCTCCAGGTCTCCGATGAAGTAAGTCCCCTGGACGCTCACCGACTCTTTGGTGCAGGGCGCTCCGACGAAGACGGTGACGCTCCCCTGGATCAGCTGGTCGGAGGTCAGATCGAACCAGCGGATGCCTCCACGGGGGATCTGATCGGCTGCGATATCGGTGGGCTGTCCGTTGATGTTGGGGATCTGCTGGCCGATCGCCGATCCCTGGTGGAAGATGATCCCCACGTCGCAGCTCTCCTGGTTGGGGTCCTTGTTCGTGATCAGGATGCCGGTGAAAGCCGAAGAGCCGCTTCCCAGCGGTCCCATGAATACCTGGCCCAGAGTGGCGGCGGTCTCCGATGTGGTGGGGCCGAGCGGTTTTTGAGCCGAGCCGGCGGTCGCAACGGCGGCGGCCGTCACCAAGGTGGTCAGCAAGATTTTCGCAATCGTCATGGTCTCCAGTCTCCCTTCCTCCAGGCGCTAGCTGGTTCGAACACGAAGTTCTTCACTTACGCGGTGTGCCCGCTTGAAGTACCATCAGGCAACCCCGTCCGTCAATCGTCTCTCGCTCGAAGGCCTCCATGTGCAACAGGTGCCGCGGCCTTCCAGGCTGCGCTCGGGAGGGAACTCCTTCCTCCCTCAGCTCCAGAAGCAGGGCCCGAGCGACCACAGGGCAGAGAGAAGCGGCAAGCGGCAAGCAGTAGGCGGTGAGCGGCTCCTGCTATAATCCCCATCGTCGGGGCATGGCGCAGTCTGGTAGCGCGCCTGCTTTGGGAGCAGGAAGTCGGGGGTTCAAATCCCTCTGCCCCGACCAAGTCCGCGTTCCGCGGGAAATTCGAAGCACTAAATTCGAAATCCGATTTTTCGTGCTTCGGGTTTCTGATTTAGAGTTTCCCGCCGGAGGCGGTTATCCCTCTGCCCCGACCAGTCTCAGATCATTTAAATTCAATATTTTAGGTAGTCTATCTGGCCGGGATTCGTCAGAGGGCAAAGGGGGCTATCGAGAGC
>JBFGHF010000494.1:0-3844 GCA_041578355.1 Acidobacteriota bacterium | reverse complement strand
GGCGGAACGCGGCTCGTCGGTTCGTCTTCTGGCCGAGAACGACTTTGACGCGCCGGTGTTGCGGGAATTCCCGCAACTGCAGCGAGCCAAGCAACTGCTCGAGGAAGCGGGATGTGAGCGGGTGGTCCTCTGTGGCAGCGGTTCGGCCCTCTTAGCGCTGGGCGAACCGGGGCTCCTGGGACAAATCGCCCGAGAGGCTGCCGATTTCGCTGGCCGTTGGGCTGTTGCCCGCGGATCGGGCACCGAGGTTTTTCGCTGCCGAACTCTCTCCCGAGAACGTTATCGGGATATTCTCCGAAAATCGGGTCTTGACCTGAAACAGGAATTCGTAGCCTAGCCCATGTCTAGATTGAAGGTTTTTTCCGGCAGTTCCAACCGTGATCTGGCTCGCGAGATTTGCCATCACCTGGGTGTCCCCCTGGGCAAGGTGAAGCTCAAGAATTTCAGCGACGGTGAAATCAACTTCCAAGTTCTGGAGAACGTCCGGGGGCGGGATGTCTTTGTCATCCAGTCCAGCTGTCCCCCCGTCAACCAGAACATCATGGAACTGCTGATCATGATCGATGCCTTCAAGAGGGCATCGGCCAAACGCATCACGGCGGTCATGCCCTATTACGGCTACGCTCGGCAAGACCGCAAGGACCAGCCGCGTGTGCCGATCTCAGCCAAAGTCGTCGCCGATTTGCTCACCGCCGTGGGCGTGCATCGGGTTCTGACGATGGACCTTCACGCGGGCCAAATCCAAGGCTTTTTCAACATCCCGGTCGATCATCTTTTCGCCACACCCGTCATCCTCGACCACCTGCGCACCCTGAATTTGCGTAGCTTGTGCGTGGTGTCGCCTGATGCCGGAGGGGTGGAGCGAGCCCGCTTTATCGCCAAGAACGTGGGTTCGACACTCGCCGTGATCGACAAGCGCAGGGTCAAGGAGAACGAAGCCGAAGTGATGCACATCATCGGGGACGTCAAAGACAGAGACGTTCTGATTGTGGACGATATGGTCGACACCGCGGGAACCATGGTGCGGGCTACGGACGCCCTGCGCGCACAGGGAGCCCGCAGGCTGCTGGCCGCCGCCACCCATGCCGTTCTCTCGGGCCCCGCCATCGAACGTCTCGACAACACCGATTTCGAAGAGATAATCGTCACCAACACCATCCCCCTTCCCGAGGAAAAGAAGCTCGACAAGATCAAGGTCTTGAGTGTGGCTCGCCTTCTCGGCGAAGCCATCAAGTCGATTCACGAGGAAACCTCGGTGAGCCGGTTGTTTATTGGGTACTCGGGCGACGAGTCCGCCTCGGAGGAGGCGGAGCGCCAGGTGACCGCCACCGAATCAGAGGGTCGCCGATCGCCGCAAGGAGTTGAAAACATGGGTGAATTGATCATAGAAGCCGAGCGCCGGTCCACAACCGGCAAGAACGCCAATCGCAGGATGCGCGCCGCCGGGAAGATGCCGGCGGTGATCTACGGCCGCAAGACCGAGGCGATTTCGCTGACCCTCGACCCGCGGGACGTGCTACGCGTGCTGCATTCGGAAGCCGGGCAGAACACGATTTTCAAGCTCAAGCTGGGCGAGGACACCAGCGATGTCTTGATACGCGAGTTCCAGCTTGATCCCGTGCGGGGGCATCTGCTCCATGCTGACCTGCAGACCATCGCTCTGGACGAAGTCAGAACTTTCGACGTACCGATCGAACCGTTGGGAACCCCCGAGGGTGTCAAACTGGGAGGTATTCTCGACATCGTGCTGCGCCAGATTGAGTTGGAGTGCTTGCCAGGAGACCTTCCCGACAACATTGAAATCGACGTGAGCGCCCTGGAGATCGGGGATACCTTGCGCGTCGAGGACCTGCAAGTCGACACTTCCAAGATGACCATCCTTGCGGACCCCGACCTGGTCGTGGTGACCGTGGTTCCGCCTGCGGTCGAACCCGTCGAGGAAGAGGAGATTCCGGAGGAAGAGGGCGTACTCGCCGAGCCCGAAGTGATCAAGAAGGGCAAGGAGGAGGAAGAGGGCGAGGAATCCAGCTGAGGAGTCCCGGGTGTTTCTGATCGCCGGCCTGGGCAACCCCGGAGCCAACTACCGGAACACTCGACACAACGCGGGATTCATGTTGCTCGACCTCTTGGCGCTGCGCTACAAGAAGGGTTTCGGGCCCGGCCCCCTCGGTAGTCTGACCTGCCGGGCCAGGATCCGCGGCGAGTCCGTTCTGCTGGCGAAGCCGCAGGACTACATGAATCGGAGCGGGGAGACGGTTCGTGAAATCCTGCGCCGCTTCCCCATCGAATTCCACGAAGTTCTGGTGGCCTACGACGAATACGCCCTTCCGCTGGGGAGAATTCGACTGCGCAGAGGCGGCAGTGCGGCGGGCCACAACGGGATGCAGTCGGTGATCGATACGCTCGGCACCGATCGAATCCCCCGCCTTCGAATCGGCATTGCCGGCGATCAAGAGGTGTACGACCGATCCCGTTTCGTGCTCAGCGATTTCGAGGAGGACGAAGAGGACATCCTGGAGGAGGTCCTGCAACGTTCTCTCGAAGCCGTCGAAGTGTTTGTCAGTCAAGGCTTGGAGCGGGCCATGTCGATGTTCAATCGTGAGCAATTGAAGATAGAACCAGATGAGCGATAAGTGATCATGTCAAGCTATTATTTCCTACTGCCAGTCCTGGGTGCCGTGGGCCTGATTTTTGCGGGTCTGATTTACCTTTCCATCACCAGAATCCGTGTCACCAACCCCGTAATGGTCGAGATCTCAGATGCCATCCACAGCGGGGCCATGGTGTTTTTGCGGCGCGAATACGGAATTCTCGCCATATTCATTCTGGTCGTCTTCGGCTTGCTCGCCTGGGGGTTGACGATATGGACGGCGGTCGCCTTTCTGATGGGTGCGTCCAGTTCCATGCTGGCGGGCTTTTTCGGAATGAAGGCCGCCACCCGAAGTAATGTACGGACGGCCCAGGCGGCCAGCGACTCCGGTACCGCCAAAGCGCTCGAGGTGGCTTTTTCAGGAGGCGCCGTGATGGGCCTCTCGGTGGCCAGCCTGGGATTGATCGGCCTTTCCGTCGCCTACTACCTTGCGGTCAGAGAAGTGATCGCCGTCAGCGACATCAGCGGCTTCGCCATGGGCGCCAGTTCGATCGCCCTCTTCGCCCGCGTGGGCGGGGGAATCTATACCAAGACCGCCGATGTGGGAGCCGATCTGGTTGGCAAAGTGGAAGCCGGCATTCCGGAAGACGATCCCCGCAATCCCGCCACCATCGCCGACAACGTGGGAGATTGCGTGGGCGATACCGCCGGGATGGGGGCCGACATATTCGAGAGCTACGTGGGATCGGTCGTGGCAACCATCGCATTGGCGGCCACGGGAGTCTCACAGGTCCTCGAGATCAACGAAGCCAACCGATTCGATTACATGGCTCTTCCCCTCTACGTGGTGGCCATCGGTTTGGTGGCCTCGCTGATCGGCATCGCGTCGATCCGGGTCTTGCGGAATCTGGGACCCGCCGAGGCGTTGCGCTACTCCACTTTCGTCAGCGCGGGATTGTTGCTGGCCGGCGTCTACTTGATCATCAACCTCCTCGATCTCGAGATCGGCATCTTCTACGCATTGCTGATGGGAACGATCAGCGGGATCGTCATCGGGTTGCTGACCGAGTGGTACACGGCCGGCTCGCCAGTGCGGCGCATAGCCAATGCTTCGCAAACCGGAGTCGCCACCAACATCATTGCGGGCTTGGCCGTAGGGATGCAGTCCACCGCGCTGCCTGTTCTGACGATCTGCGGCACCATCCTGGTGGCTTACAACTATTCGGGGCTCTACGGGATCGGTATCGCCGCCGT